>DASWNX010000005.1 GCA_036399055.1 Jatrophihabitans sp. | reverse complement strand
GCAGCCAGTAGTCGAAGGCGTAGTGGCGCAGCGGGGTGTCGGGCACCAGGAAGTGCCACACGTAGTCGATGTTCGGGCCGCGTCCGGCGTGAATGCTCTGGGCCACCCCGAAGGTGAAGGCCGGGTCGGCGTGGCCCGGGTAGCGGGCGGTGCGCGCCACCGACACCCGGTAACCGCACACCAGCGCGGTGAATATCAACGCGCCGAGGGCTGCCAGCAGCTCGATGTGGCGGTGCGACAGCCGCGGTCGCCGCCGGCCGGACGCCGACCCGCCGGCATCGGCCTGAGCCGGTCGATCAGCCTCGACCGGCTTCAGATCCGCAGTTCCCACCAGCTGCGGATCGACCGGCTGCGGATCGACCGGCTGCGGCTCGGCCGGCTCGGCTTTCTCCGGATCAGCTGGGCGGCCTAACCGACCCGGAGCGTCGGCCGGGGGCACGACGGGGTGCGCGGGCGGTTACAGCCGGCCGTCATTTACGGCTTCGGTGACCCATGGGATGACCTCGTCCAGCATCACGTCCAGGCTGGTGGTGCACTCGAAACCGAGCACCTCCTTGGCCTTGGTCACGTCCGGAACCCGCTTCTGCACGTCGTACTCGTAGGCCTCGTCGCAGACCAGGTTCAGCGGGACGTCGCCCTTGATCTTCTTCCAGATCACCGCGGCCAACTCCCGGACACTGGTGCTCTCGGGAGTCGAGATGTTGAAGTCGTTGTTGAGCGCGGCGTCGGAGGACATGCACTCGACGATTCCCTTGGCCAGGTCGCCGCCGTAGGTGTAGTGCCTGATCTGGTTGCCCTCACCCAGGATGTGCAGCGGGTCCTGGCCCTTGACGATCTTCTGCACGAGGTCGGGGACCACGTGGCTCATCGCCAGCTTGACGTTGCCCGAGGCGATCTCGACGTCACCGAGCGCGCGGCCCTCGCCGATGCCCACGCAGTTGAACGGGCGGATCACCGTGTAAGGCAGCTGGTACTGGTCCCAGGCGGCCTTGGCGAAGTACTCCACGGCCAGCTTCTGGAAGCCGTAGGAGGACAGCGGCGGTGGGATCTTGCGCTCGTCGCCTTCCTTGGACGGCCAGTGCTCGGTGGACTCGAACACCATCGACGACGACAGGTAGGTGACCTTCTTGAGCTTGCCGTTCTGGTGGGCGGCGATCGCGGCGTCGCAGGAGGAGGCCATGATCCGCTCATTGGTCGCCAGCAGGTCATAGGCGTAGGCGTGGAAGTAGGAGATGCCGCCGATCAGGGCCGCTCCGGCGATAAAATGGTCGCAGTCAGACAGCAGCTCGGTCATCAACTCGACGTCGCGAGCGTCGCCCTCGACGAAGTGGTAGTCGGGGTGGTCGTCGTAGGACTTCTTCACCGGACCGTACTTGGAGTAGTTGTCGATACCGACCACCGAGTAGCCGCGGCGGAGCAGCTCCTCGACCACGTAACCACCGATGAATCCGGCTGAGCCGGAGACCATGACCTTCTGTTGTGCTGCCTGGTCCTGCGAGGAATTCGCGCTCACGAGTTCTGCTTTCCCTTTGTCGGTTTGTTGTTCTGCTGGGCGATGGCTGCCGCGGCGCGCGCGACCTGCTCCTTGGTCAGCGGCGGTCCGAAGGCGAACCGGTACCACCGCAGGTATCGCGGTATCCAGGCGGCCAGTTTGAAGTTCGACTCGCCGAGCGTCCGGTCGAGCCAGATGGTGGGCACCTCGGCGACCGGGCGGCGCAGCCTGCGGGCCTTGGCGGTCAACTCCAGGCCGATCTCGAAGCCGCTGCGGCTGTCGATGCCGACCTCGCGGATGAACTCGGTGGAGAAGGCCTTGAAGCTGTTGGTGGCGTCTCGGGTGCCGACCCGGCCCAGGGCGCCCAAGGACCGACCGGCGGTCTTGGACAGCAGCGACTTGAACATCGGGCCGCCGACCTGCTGTCCACCGGCGGAGTACCGGGAGGCCGCCGCCACCACCACGCCACGGTCCACCAGCCGAGCCAGCTCGTCGATCTGGCGGGGGTCGTCGCTGCCGTCGGCCATGGTGACCACCACGACGGGGGTCTTGACCTGGTCGATGCCGTAGCGGATCGCGTTCGCCGGCCCGCGGCCGTAGTCGCTGATCAGGGTGTGCAGCCGCGGCTCGCGCTCGGCGTAGTCCCGCAGCACCGGCACCGTGGTGTCCTCTTCGAAGTCGACCACGACCAGGATCTCGCACTCGGACTCGACCGCGTCGAAGATCCGGTCCAGCACCGGGATGATGTTCTCACCCTCGTTGTAGGCGGGGATGACAACCGAGATCGCCAAACTCATGCTTGCTCGCTCATGCTTGCCTGCTCTTCGCGCGAGCGCTCATCGCTGTCTTCGCTCCGCTCCTCGGCGCTGCGCGCCTGCGATGCTCGCTCATGCTTGCCTGCTCTTCGCGCGAGCGCTCATCGCTGTATTCGCTCCGCTCCTCGGCGCTGCGCGCCTGCGATGCTCGCTCATACGACGGTGCCCTGTCCGAGCAGGTTCCAGACGTCGGCCACCGGCAGGCTGGTGTCCAGGTCGCGGTACTGCTTGTGCGGCGCGCCGATGATCAACAGGTCGACATTGGCCAGCACATGCTCCAGCGACTCCAGGTTGGCGTCGACGGTGACGTACGGGTCGGTGCACAGCACCTGCTTGGCCCGGAACTCCAGGATCCGCTTGAGCTTGTAGGACAGGCTCGACCGGATGTCGTCGCTCTCGCCCTTGAACGCCATGCCCAGGATGCCGACCCGCAGGTTGTCCAGGTCGTACTTGGCCTCCAGCTTCGACACCAGGTAGAGCGGCAGGCCCTCATTCACCAGCATCGCCGAGTGGCCGAGGATGAAGGAGTTGTCGGTGAAGGCCGCCAGCTGCATGGTGTCCTTGAACAGGCACGGCCCGGCGGCGAAACCTGCGCCGGGCATGTCCGAGGCCCGCGGGTAGTCGTGCGCCAGCGCGCCGCGGATCCGGTCGAAGTCCAGTCCCTGGTCGTTGGCCATCACGTAGAACTGGTTCGCCGCGGCGAACTTGATGTAGCGCCAGGTGTTGGTGAACAGCTTGGCCAGCTCCGCCTCCTCCGGCGTGAGCTCGACGATGCTGCTGGTCAGGTTGGCGAACAGCGCGCCGGCCCGGGTGAGCACCTCGGGAGTGCGCGCCGAGACGATCTGGGGCAGTGAGAACAGCTCTTCCATCGCCTTGCCCTCGGCGATGCGCTCGGGGCAGAAGGCGACGTCGACGTCGATGCCCTCGGCGGCCAGCAACTTCTCGACCCGCTGGGTGACGCCGGGGTAGACGGTGCTGCGCAGCACCAGCAGCTGACCGGGCCGAAAGTGCTGCTTGCACTCGTCCAGCGCCCGCGGCACCGCATGCGGGTCGGGGTTCAGGTGCTCGTCGACCGGCGTGCCGATCACCACCACGATGTGCTCGCCGCGGCTGACCACGCTGGCGTCGACGGTGGCTTCGAGCCGGCCGGCCGCCAGCACCCGCTGCAGCACCTCGGTGGCGCCGTCCTCACGGAAGGGCAGCTCTCCGGAGAGGATGGTCTTGACCGCCAGCTCGTTCAGGTCGTAGATGCCGACTCGCAACCCCCGGTCGGCGAAGGCGATCGCGAGTGGCAGGCCCACGTGGCCGCCGCCGCCGACGACGACGACATCGAAGTCGAAGGCGCTGACGGGAGAGTCGGTTGACATTCGATAGATCCGATCCGGAGCAGTCTGGGCACATTCTTGGCGCCGTTTTTGCGGCGCTGTCGCCGACGAAGTGTATCCGGGCGGCGCGGCTGCGCCCTAAAGCGCGCCCGGTATGCCCTGCGCCGAGTGTCTGAGCCCGACCGCCACACCACTTGGCGTTCTCGTCGTGAAAAGGTAGAACAGGTACTGAAATCGTTGTCTCGCACGCTGGAAAGCCCTGGAAAGGTACGCAATGACGCGCTCGCTAACCAACTTCATCAACGGCGAGCAGGTTCCGGCCGCCGACGGACGCACCCTGGACGTGACCAATCCCGCCACCGGGCAGGTCTACCTCAACTCGCCGCTGTCGGGGCCTGAGGACGTCGACCGGGCCTACCGGGCGGCCGCCACGGCGTTTGAGACCTGGCGCGACACCACGCCCAGCGAGCGGCAGCAGGCGCTGCTGAAGTTCGCCGACGCGATCGAGTCGCGGGCCGAGGAGATCATCGCGGTGGAGAGCGAGAACACCGGCAAGCCCATCGCGATGACGCGTACCGAGGAGGTCCCGCCGATGGTGGACCAGATCCGGTTCTTCGCCGGCGCGGCCCGGGTGCTGGAGGGCCGCTCGGCGGGGGAGTACATGGCCGGCCACACCTCCTACGTCCGGCGCGAGCCGGTCGGGGTGTGCGGTCAGGTGGTCCCCTGGAACTACCCGATGATGATGGCGGTGTGGAAGTTCGCGCCGGCGCTGGCCGCGGGCAACACCGTGGTCCTCAAGCCGTCGGACACCACGCCGGCCTCGGCGGTGTTGATGGCCGAGATCGCGGCGGAGTTCTTCCCGCCCGGCGTGTTCAACGTCTTGTGCGGCGACCGGGACACCGGCCGGGCGCTGTTCTCACACCCCACGCCGGCGATGGTGTCGATCACCGGGTCGGTCCGGGCCGGCATCCAGGTCGCCGAGGAGGCGGCCCGCGACCTCAAGCGGGTGCACCTGGAGCTGGGCGGCAAGGCCCCGGTGCTGGTCTTCGACGACGTCGACGTCGAGGCCGCCGCCGAGGCGATCGCGATGGCCGGTTACTTCAACGCCGGCCAGGACTGCACGGCCGCGACCCGGGTGCTGGCCAGGGCCGGCTTCGCCGAGGAGTTCGCCGCGGCGCTGGCCGAGCAGGCCAAGTCGACCAAGACCGGCGCCGCCGATGACTCCGACGTGCTGTACGGGCCGTTGAACAACGCCAACCAGCTCAGCCACGTGTCCGGGCTGGTCGACCGGCTGCCCGACCACGCCTCGGTGCTGACCGGCGGCAGCCGGCAGGGCGAGGCCGGCTACTTCTACTCCCCGACGGTGCTGTCGGGGCTGCGCCAGGACGACGAGCAGATCCAGACCGAGATCTTCGGCCCGGTCATCACGGTGCAGTCCTTCACCGACGAGGACGAGGCGATCCGGTGGGCCAACGGCGTCGAGTACGGCCTGGCGTCCTCGGTGTGGACCCGCGACCATGGCCGCGCGATGCGGGTCTCGCGCCGGCTGGACTTCGGCTGCGTCTGGGTGAACACCCACATCCCGCTGGTGGCCGAGATGCCGCACGGCGGTTTCAAGCACTCCGGCTACGGCAAGGACCTGTCGATGTACGGCCTGGAGGACTACACCCGGATCAAGCACGTCATGCACAACATCGATTTCTGACCGAGCCCTCACCGCGGTCCTAGAATCAGCTAAGCCTCACCACCTGGAGACCGCGATGACCGAAGGCCGCCCCATGATCGAGCAGCGGCGAGTGCTCAAGACCGCGATTCCAGGGCCCCGGTCGGCCGAGCTGCACCGGCGCAAGCTCAGCGCGGTGTCGGCCGGGGTCAGCACCGGGCTGCCTGTCTACGTCGAGCGGGCCGCCGGCGGCGTCCTGGTCGACGTCGACGGCAACCAGCTGATCGACTTCGGCTCCGGCATCGCGGTGACCACGGTCGGCAACTCCGCGCCGCGGGTCGTCGAGCAGATCCGGGCCCAGGCCGCCGACTTCACCCACACCTGCTTCATGGTCACCCCGTACGAGGAGTACCTGGCGGTCGCCGAGGCGCTCAACGAGCTGACTCCGGGCAGCCATGACAAGCGCTCGGCGCTGTTCAACTCCGGCGCCGAGGCGGTCGAGAACGCGGTGAAGGTGGCCCGCTCGTTCACCGGCCGCCAGGCGGTGGTGGCCTTCGACCACGCCTACCACGGCCGGACGAACCTGACGATGGCCCTGACCGCGAAGAACATGCCGTACAAGCACCGGTTCGGCCCCTTCGCCAACGAGATCTACCGGGTGCCGATGGCCTATCCGTTCCGGTGGCCGACCGGGCCGGAGAACTGCGCCGACGAGGCTTTCGAGCAGTTCGTCAGCCAGGTGCACGCCCAGATCGGCGAGGACAACACCGCCGCGGTGCTCCTGGAGCCGATCCAGGGCGAGGGCGGCTTCATCGTGCCGGCGCCCGGCTTCGTCCGCCGGGTCGCGGACTGGTGCTCCGAGCACGGCATCCTGTTCATCGCCGATGAGATCCAGACCGGGTTCTGCCGCACCGGGGACTGGTTCGCCTCTGAGTTCGAGGGCGTGGCGCCCGACCTGGTCACCACCGCCAAGGGCATCGCCGGCGGGCTGCCGCTGTCAGGGCTGACCGGCCGGGCCGAGGTGATGGACTCGGTGCATGCCGGGGGCCTGGGCGGCACCTACGGCGGCAACCCGGTGGCCTGCGCCGCAGCGCTGGGCGCCATCGAGACCATGAAGGCCGATGACCTCAACGCCCGGGCCAGGCAGATCCAGGCGCTGGTGATGCCCCGGTTGCAGCAGCTGGCGGCCAAGTACGAGCAGATCGGCGACATCCGCGGCCGGGGCGCGATGCTGGCGATCGAACTGGTCGCCGGGGCCGGCGACCTGACTCCTGACAGCGCCCTGACCGGCAAGGTCAACGCCCACTGCCACTCGCAGGGGCTGGTGACGCTGACGGCCGGCACCTATGGCAACGTGTTGCGGCTGCTGCCGCCCCTGGCCATCGGCGACGAGCTGCTGAGCGAGGGCCTGGACATCGTGGAGCAGGCTTTCGCCGCGGCTCTCTGATCCATCGCGGTCCGCCGGTTTGACCTGATCGCCCAGAAACTGAGGCGGCTCAACGGGGGCAGGCGCTGTCTGCGCCCGATTAGACTTGCCCGGTCACCGTTCGCCGGGGACGCCTGTCTGGAGGAAGACGTTGGGACTGGTCGTGCAGAAGTACGGCGGCTCGTCCGTCGCCGACGCCGAGCGGATCAAGCGAGTCGCCGAGCGGATCGTGGCCACCCGGCGCGAGGGCCACGACGTCGTGGTCGTCGTCTCGGCGATGGGCGACACCACCGACGAGCTGATCGCGCTGGCCGAGCAGGTCACGCCGGTTCCCTCGGGCCGTGAGTTCGACATGCTGCTCACCGCCGGCGAGCGGATCTCGATGGCGCTGCTGGCCATGGCGATCCACTCGCTGGGTTACTCCGCGGAGTCCTTCACCGGCTCGCAGGCGGGGGTGCTGACGACCGCGGTGCACGGCAAGGCCCGGATCCAGAGCATCACCCCGGCCCGGGTGCAGCAGTCGGTGGCCCAGGGCAAGGTCGCGATCGTGGCCGGCTTCCAGGGCGTCTCGCCTGACACCAAGGACATCACCACCCTGGGTCGCGGCGGCTCGGACACCACCGCGGTCGCGCTGGCCGCAGCTCTGGACGCCGAGGTCTGCGAGATCTACACCGATGTGGACGGCGTGTTCACCGCCGATCCTCGAATAGTGCCCAATGCCCGCAAGCTGAATACCATCACCTACGAAGAGATGCTCGAGCTGGCCGCGTGCGGGGCGAAGGTGCTGGTCCTTCGCTGCGTTGAGTACGCCAGGCGCTACGGCGTCGCCATCCACGTCCGTTCGTCGTTCTCGAACCTGGCAGGCACGCTTGTCACCGGAGCTTTGGAGGATCTCACCGTGGAGCAAGCGATCATCTCTGGCGTCGCTCACGACCGCAGCGAGGCCAAGGTCACGGTGGTGGGCGTGCCGGACAAGCCGGGCCAGGCTGCGGCGCTGTTCAGGGTGCTGGCCGAGGCCGAGCTGAACCTGGACATGATCGTGCAGAACATCTCCACCAAGGGCACCGGCCGCACCGACGTGTCGTTCACGCTGCCCAAGACCGACGGCACGCTCGCGGTGCAGGCCTTGACCAAGGTGCAGGAGCAGGTCGGCTTCGAAGAGCTGCTCTATGACGATCATGTCGGCAAGCTGTCGCTGATCGGCGCCGGGATGCGCTCGCATCCTGGCACGTCGGCGAAGTTCTTCGCCGCGCTGGCCGACGCCGGGGTGAATGTGGAGATGATCTCGACTTCGGAGATCCGGATCTCGGTGGTCACTCGCGACACCGACCTCGACGTCGCGGTGCGCGCAGTGCACGACGCGTTCGAGCTGGGCAGCGCTGAGGCCGAAGCCGTCGTCTACGGAGGGACCGGCCGATGAGCTCGACTGCCCACCACCCAGCTGCCACCGCCGCGCCGCGTGGCGGTCTGCGGGTCGGCGTCGTCGGGGCCACCGGCCAGGTAGGCGTCGTGGTGCGTCAGATCCTGGCCGAGCGGAACTTCCCGGTCGCCGATATCCGGTTCTTCGCCTCGGCCCGCTCGGCCGGCACGACGTTGCCCTGGCAGGGCCGCGACATCGTCGTCGAGGACGCTGCCCTCGCCGACCCGGCCGGGCTGGACATCGCGATCTTCTCGGCCGGCGCCGCGACCTCGAAGCTGCTGGCGCCGAAGTTCGCCGCCGCCGGCGTCACGGTGATCGACAACTCCTCGGCCTGGCGGATGGATCCCGACGTCCCGCTGGTGGTCAGCGAGGTCAACCCGCAGGCGATCGGCCAGGCCCGCAAGGGCATCATCGCCAACCCGAACTGCACCACTATGGCGGCGATGCCGGTGCTGCAGCCGCTGCACGCCGAGGCCGGCCTGGTCCGGCTGATCGCCTCGACCTACCAGGCTGTCTCGGGCAGCGGGGTGGCCGGCGTGGACGAGCTGGACTCGCAGGTGCAGAAAGCCGGCTCCGGGGTGGCGGCGTTCACCCACGACGGCTCCGCGCTCGACCTGGGCGCGCCGGTGACCTACGAGCGCCCGATCGCGTTCAACGTGGTGCCGCTGGCCGGCTCGATCGTCGACGACGGCTCGTTGGAGACCAACGAGGAGCAGAAGCTTCGTGACGAGAGCCGCAAGATCCTGGGCATCGAGGACCTGAAGGTGTCGGGCACCTGCGTGCGGGTGCCGGTCTTCACCGGGCACTCGCTGTCGATCAACGCCGAGTTCGCCGCGCCGCTCTCGGTGTCCCGGGCGATCGAGCTGCTCAGCGGCGCGCCGGGCGTCGAGCTGAGCGAGATCCCCACGCCGCTGCAGGCCGCCGGTCGGGACCCCAGTTTCGTCGGCCGGATCCGGCAGGACCACAGCGTGCCGGACGGCCGCGGGCTGGCGCTGTTCGTCTCGAATGACAACCTGCGCAAGGGCGCCGCGCTCAACACCGTGCAGATCGCGGAGCTGATCTACGCTCAGCGGTCCGAGGCCTAGCCAGGCCGCTGTCCGGGCGCGGCGGCGCTCAGGATGGCAGCACCTCGGGAAGCGGCCCGTTCCACGGGAACGGCTCGATCTCTTGCAGCAGCCGGTTGCGCCGGCGCCTGTTCAGGTGGTCGATGTAGAGGGTGCCGGCCAGGTGCTCGGTCTCGTGCATCAGGCAGCGGGCCAGAAAGCCGGTGCCGGTGACCACGCTCGGCTCACCACGCAAATCCTGCCCGGCGACCGTGACCTGAAAGGGCCGGGCCACCGGGGCGTACGGGCCGGGCACCGACAGGCAGCCCTCGTCACTCTTGTCCTCGGGGCCGGCGGTTGCGATGACGCGGGGGTTCACCAGGTGACCCTTGTGCTGGACGTCCTCGTGGTCGTGGCAGTCATAGACGAACACCGCCAGCCCGACGCCGATCTGGGTCGCGGCCAGCCCGACCCCCTCGGCCACGTACATGGTGGCGAACATGTCCTCGATGAGGGCCGCCAGCGCCTGGTCGAACTCGGTGACCTGAGCGGCGGGAGCGTGCAGAACCGGGTTGCCGACGATGACCACTGGGCGGGCGCGACCTGACATGGTCGCTGATTCTAGGCGGGGCCCGAGGTGTCGCTGCCCGACGATCCCCCTCGCCGGGCACGAGGTGAGCCAGACGTCGCGGTGGGCGCCAGACGTCGCGGTAGGCGTCGGTGAGCTGCTTCGAGCCGCTCGAGGGCTATCGTCCTGGATCGAGCTGGGACGCGGCCAGAGTGGTCGGGTCAGCGGCTAGGAGACGCGCATGGTTGGGCAAGAGCTTGAGCAGCGGTTCGCGGGCTTGACCACCGCCCATCTGGCTGACGCGTGTGTGCGCACTCAGGTGCCGGTGCGGTGCGCGCCCGCCGGGATGAAGGCCGTGGTGGCCGGTGACCGGCTCGCCGGCCGGGTGCTGCCTGCCCGGCACGTCGGCAGCGTCGACATCTTCCTGGAGGCGCTGGAGAGGGCTACGCCGGGGCAGGTGCTGGTGGTCGATGACGGCGGCCGCCTTGACGCCTCGTGCGTCGGCGACCTGGTGGTGCTCGAGGCGGCCTCGGCGGGCCTGGCAGGCGTGGTGATCTGGGGGCTGCACCGTGACACCGTCGACATCACGGCCATCGGCTTGCCGGTCTTCAGCCTGGGTGCGATCCCGACCGGGCCGTTGAGCCCGGGCGTCCGGGCGCCGAACGCCCTGGAGTCGGCCGAAGTCGGCGAGTGGACCGTGGGCCCGGACGATCTCGTGCTGGGCGATGAGGACGGCGTGCTGTTCGTTCCGCTCAGCCGGGCTGAGGACGTCTTCGTCGTCGCTGAAGCGATCCGTGACACCGAGCGTGGCCAGGCCGACCAGATGCGCGGCGGCCGCTCGCTGCGCGAGCAGGTGGGGTTCGGTGACTACCTCGCCGCACGCGAGCAGAACCCCGCGCTCACGTTCCGGGAGCACCTGCGCGCCGTGCGCGGCGCTATCGAAGAGTGACTGCGATTAGGCTGCAGTCAGCTGAATCCCTTTATGCAGACGCAGTCTGACGGTTGACATAAAGCGTTTATGATGCTTTTGTTGTCATGCTGGCATCTTGGTTCATCCACAACGCAGGATGGTGAGCGATCTACGAAAGGGTGGATGTGATTCGCCTCTGTAGCCCGCGCCGCACGAGAACCTCAGCATAGTCGCGGAATGCCTTTGCGCGACGTGCCGCTGGCTGTCGCCTGTAAACATCAGTCGTAGTTATTCGCGCGTTGAATTCAACGCCATAAGAAGCCCAGTGCGGCGCGGCGCCGCTTATTTGACCACGCAATTTTATGACCATTGATCCAACTCAGGGAGCGAATAAAATGAGCCTTCAACGATCCGACCTGGACAACCAACTCACTGTGTGCCTTGAACGCCAGTTCGAGCGGGTGCCGATGATGCGAGAATTCCACAGCGGGCAGTGGATGCACCGGGAGTACTACGTTCGGCACCTGGTTGAGACCGTGCTGCGGATCCGGCTCAACAACGAGGTCGACGGTTACGCGTTGTACCGAGTCGGCTCGACAGACGACCACCTGGCGGCCACCCTGGCTCAGTACCTCGCCGAGGAGTACGGGCACGAGCACATGTTCATGCGAGACATCAAGCAGCTGGGATGGACGCAGGAGCAGGTCAACGCGACCAAGCCGTTCTTCTCCACCGAGCTTCTGATGGGCTACCTGTACCTCTGTGTCAACAAGGAGGGCCCGGCTGCCACGACTGTGTGGAACTACTTCGTCGAGTGGTACTCCGACCAGTTCAACCAGGTCATCACCAACAACGCTCGGGGCCAGTACGGCGAGGACGCCCTTCGCGGCTCCCAGGCGCATCTGGACTTCGACGAGGGCCACGATCACGACGAGCTGATGTGGAAGGTCGTGGACCGGGCGGTCTCGCGCTGGAGCACGCCCGAGACCGCGCTCTCCTACGCCGAACATTTCGTCACGCTCATCGGTGACTACTTCATGGAGCTCTACGAGTCCACGGTCACCGTTGGCGCCGACGAGACCGCGTCAGCCAGCACGGCTAGTTGATGCGCGGGGTGGGCCAGCGGCCCGGCGCCATGCCCCGCGCACGGCGTTAGCGATCACGCGATGATCCGGCCCAGTGTGGTGATCGTCGAGCCCTCATCCTCGGGCCTGGACCTCATCGCCGCGGTGACCAGAGCGGGCTACCAGGCGTTGGTCTTCTCGCACAACGCGGCGGACCGAATCGTGCCGGCGGAGGTCCTGGCCCGGTGGGGGGCCGAGCTGGTGGTCCTGGACACCAACGATCCGGCGGCGGTGCTGCAGGGCGCACGCGACCTGCCTGCCCAGTGGCAGGTCCTCGGCATCCTTCCCGGGTTCGAGTTCTACGTTCCGGCAGCCGCTCAACTGGCCGCGCACCTCGGCTTGCCCGGTCTCGACCCCGCTGTGTGCCAGCGGGTTCGAGACAAGGCTCTGATGCGTCAAGCGCTCGCGGGCGCAGGCATCACAGGGCCGAAGTTCCGGCTGGTCTCCACCGCCGCGGAGCTGGATGAGGCGGCCGCCGAGGTGGGCTACCCGCTGGTCATAAAACCGACTCGCTCCGCCGGCAGCGTGCACGTCTCGCTGGCGTCCTGCCTCTCCGAGCTTCGATCGGCCTATTCAGCGATCGCCTTCGACCCCACCCTGGACCTCGGAATCCGGCTGGGCGCGGACGTGCTCGTGGAGGAGTTCATTCCCGGCCCGGAATTCAGTGTTGAAGGGTTCGTCCAGGACGGCCGGGTCGTGGTCGTGTCCATCACCGAGAAGCTGGTCTCCGAGCCGCCTCACTTCGTCGAGCTGGGGCACACAGTCCCCGCCGCGATCGAGCCGGCGTGTGAGCGCCTCATCGCCGGCTGGACAGCGGACGTGGCCCGAGCGCTTGGCATCGATGACACCGTGTTCCACCTGGAACTGCGGCTGCGCAACGGCGTTCCGCACGTGATCGAACTCGGCGCCCGTTTACCGGGGGACTCCATCGGCTCGCTGATCGAGATGAGCAAGGGGGTGAACCTGTCCGACATCTTCGTCCAGCTCGCCACGGGGCAGCGGGTGGATGACCCAGCGGTGGGAGCCACCGGCTCAGCGTCCTGCGTGGCCGCGATCAGGTTCTTCTACGAGCCGGGCCTGGACGTCGTGACCAGCGCGCCCGCCGACTCTGACCTGCACACGTTGCCCAACGTCGTCAACGGCGCCGTCACGGTCAGCCCGGGGGACCGTCCGAACTGCCGGGCCGACTTCCGCTCAAGGCTGGGATGGGTCCTGATGACCGGCGCCGACCGGCGAAGCGTCGACCGATCATGGAAAGCGGTCAAGGAGACAGCGAGATTCACCTAATGACTACCCCAGTAGTTCTCATCATCAACAGATTCAACGATGACTATTCGCGGTACGCGTCGTATCTGGACGATGTCGACGTCCAGCTGTGGCTGATCACCACGAAAGTCGACGGCCTGCCCGGCTTTCGCCCTCACGAGTACAGCAGGATCGATCTGGTCGAGCAGCTGGACCTGCCTGCTATCGCGCAGCTACTCGAGTCCGATCCCGCGGCAGCCGCTGCTATCCGGCACGTGGTCGCTATTTCCGAGTACGACCTGGAACTGGGCGCGGCGGTACGGGAGCACGTGGGGGTCAAGGGGTATTCCGTCGAGTACATTCGCCGGTTCCGGGACAAGGGCTACAGCAAAAGCCTGGCGGCCGGCGCCGGTGTTCGAACACCGGAGTGGGTGGCTGTGGGGCCGGGCATAAGCGCGGATGTGATCGAGAAGGCCTGGAACTACCCGGTGGTGGTGAAACCGATCTCCGGCGCGGCCAGCTCCGGGGTGCAGGTGTGCGGCAACCGCGAAGAACTCGAGGAGAAGCTCAGCAGCCTCGATCCCAGCGTGGAGTGGGAGGCGGAGACCTTCATCCCCGGTCCCCTCTACCACTGTGACGGCTACGCCGAGAACGGGGCGGTGGGGTACCTCTCGACTTCCAGATACGTCGGCAGCTGCGCTGCTTTCAACGACGGTCAGCCGCTTGGCTCGGTGAGCATTCAGCACACCGAGGAGGCGCAGATCCTGGCTGAGGGCGTTGAGCGGACGCTGCGAGCTCTCGGACTGGAGAACGGGGTCTTTCACCTCGAGGCTTTTCTCGACCGCGGGGAGTTCGTGTTCCTCGAGATCGGGCACCGGCCCGGCGGCGGGGAGATCCTCTGGGTGACCCACCGCCACGGTGGGGTGGACCTGATGTCGGCCGCCGTACGGCTGTCCTGTGACCTCCCGGCTCTGCACGCCGGAACGGCGCCGCGATCACCGGCGGGAAGCTACGGCTGGGTGATGTGCTCAGCAATCGGGCAAAGCGGCAAAGTCGTGCGTAGCATCTCCTCTCGTGGGATCCTGCCGCAGTGCGTCACCGTCGTCCGCGCGGCCTTTCCAGGCCAAATCGTCCCCGAGGAGCCGGAATACGACTTCACCGGCCTGTCAGCCCACGTGCACGCCGCATCGCCGGCCGAGGCGGCAGCGGCCATCGAGCAGGTGTTCGCAGACGTGAGGATCGAGTACGTCGACAGCTGCGCGGTCGATTCGTGATCCTGGTTCAGGACCCTCGCCTGGTGCATCCGGCTTGCATGTCAGTGTTCAACAACGGCCCCTCGGCCTTCTCGACGACCCGTGCCTATGAGGAGTTCACCGCGCTCACCGGCGTGCTCCTGGAGTTGGGCTCGCAACCGCTGCACGTGCTGGACCTGACCGCCCGGATAGCCGTCGAACGACTGCGGGTGATGGCTGCCGCCGCCGTGACGCAGCCCTCGAGTCGCGCCGAGGAGGTGCGGGGGAACCTGGCGGCCATGCCCAGCCGCGAGTTGGTTCAGCTCCTGGTGGAGCGGCCCACGCTGACGCTCACCCCGGACGCTGGACTCCAGGAGATCAGCCCTGACTCGGCGACGGAGTCCTACACCCTGGCGCCGCTGTACGGATTGATGTTTCCGCGCGACCACCTGCTGCAGATCGAGGATCTCTGCTTCATCGCCAGCTTCCGACGCGACCAGCGTCAGGCCGAGGCCGAGCTGGTCGCGCTGAGCGTCGAGGCGGCCATGCCGCAGCTTGACCTCGTTCGACTCGACTCCTTCTTCGAAGGAGGTGACGCCGTGGCCTGCCGTGAACGCCGTGTCCTGTTCCTGAGCCACGGGCACCGCTCCGACCGCCGTTCGGCTCTGCGCATCGCCGCCATGATCGCCGGCCACGGATGGTCGACGGTGCTGCTCGCCGACCGTCACCGGTCCCAGGAGGAGTTTCACCTCGACCATTGGGCGGCGGTCGTCGGGGACGCCCTGCTGTGCGAGGAGGGCCGGGTGGCGGGCCTGCGCGAGGTCGAGTGGGTGGCGCCGGTTGGTGACGGGTCGCCGGCCGGGGCTCGCCTGGATGAGGTCCTGAAGTCGCACGGCATGACTCTGCTGCCGGTGCCGCGCCGGGTTGCCGGCCCTTACGGCTTCAACGTGCTGGACCTCGCCGACGCCGGCGCCGTGGTCTGCAGCGATTCGGCGCCGGCGATGGCGGCTGTGTTGCGCGAGCTCGGAAGAGGGGTCGTGAGCGTGGAGTTCTCCACGTTCGAGAGCAACTTCGGCAGCGTCCATTGCGCCACCAACGAGTTGCTGTAAGAAGCTGTGATGCTGAGCGCCTCCAGGAGCAACGGGTTCGCCCCGGTCTTCCTTGACCGGTCGATCAACTTCTTCGTGAACGAGGCGTTCCAGTTCGCGATTCCCGCCGCGGTGTTCATCGTGACCGGAGAGCCGGCGTTGTCGGCGGTCGTCTTCGGTCTGGAATGGGTCTCGCGATTGGCCTTCCTGTTCTTCGGTGGGACGATCATCGACCGCCTGGGCCCGGTGACCTCGGCGAAGGCGGCATGGCTCATCCGATCCGCGACCGGGTTGCTCAGCTTTGTCGGGGTCCTGCTCAGCCACAACTCAGACACCCTCACCGCGGCGATCTTGGCTGCGTGCGGCGTCATCAGCGCCGGTTTCTTCGAGATCAACTTCGTGGCGAACGAGCGGCTCGCGGCCGAAGTCGTGGATCGGGGGTCGAGGGCTGAGGTAGTCCAGTCCCGGCTGGGCGCCGTTGACCAGGCGGCGCTCATCGGCGGCCCGGCGCTGGGTGGCGCCGTCCTGCTCCTCGGCATCCCGGCGCTGCTCGCCGGGTACTCCCTGGCCATGGCGATCGGCCTGGTCACCACCAGGTCGTCCCAGGCGCACCCGCCGCCGGCCGGGTCGGCGAAGTCCGACTCCTCAGCGATGCGGGACTCTGTCAAGGCCGTCAGGATGGTGCTGGCTCACCGACTGCTACGCATCACGATGCTCAGCGCCATGGCCGCGAACCTCGTCCTGGCGGCCGTCTTCTCCACGCTTGCCTCGGTCGTGGGCCTGATCTATGGCCACGACCCCCGGGCAGCGTCACTGATCACGTCCGCGGGCGGGGCGATCTCGCTGGTCACGATCCTGCTCACGCCCGTGGTGACACGAAGGTTCGGCTATGCGCGGTGCCTCTGGACGATGACCGCCGCGACGGTCGCGGCCGGCGCCTTGGCCACTTTCTCACCGGGCATACTGCTGTTCGCCACGCTGCTGACAGTGGTGTACATCGGTGACTCCGTCATCGCCATGGTGGCGAGGTCGGTCAGGATCCGGGTCATTCCGCGAGACAGGTACTCATCCATGATGTCGGCCACGGTTTTCTTGAATTACCTGCCGATGCCTTTTGCCGGACTTATGATCGGCGGCTTGGTGGGATGGTTCGGGCTCAGGACCGCGTGGGTCGCCGTGTCGATGATCGCGCTCGCCTTAGGAGTCGCCGCGTGGTTGACGGCGCGACGTAGCCCTGCTGAACGCCACGGAGTCGAAGACGGGCTGGAGATCTTTTACGAGAAGACGCTGCGTTGAACGTCCCTACCCCTCGCCCAGATTGGAAGACGAAGTAGTCATGTCTGCTCTCCTCATCATTCAGCCGGTGTCGGCGGGACTCGGATTGGTCGAGGCCGCGCTCCGGCAAGGGCTGCGGCCTGTGGTGCTGTCCTTCGAGCAGGAGGACCGCACGGTTCCGGCGAGCATGATCGAAGACGACGCCGTCGAGGTCTACCAGGTGGACACCAACGACCGCGCCGCCGTCATCGCCGCTGCCGAGCGCTTGGCCGAAAGCCATGACATCTCCGGCGTCGTCCCAGGCTTTGAGTACTTCGTTCCGGTGGCGGCCGAGGTCGCGGCCAGGCTGGGGCTGCCCGGCCTGCCGCCGGAGGTCGCCAAACGGGTTCGCGACAAGACGTTGATGCGCCAGGCGCTCGAGGCCGCCGGCCTGGCCATCCCGCAGTTCCGGGTGGCCCGCTCCGGCGCCGAGGTCGAGGCGGCCGCCGAGGAGATCGGCTACCCGGTGGTCATCAAACCGCCGCGCGCGGCGGGCAGCGTGCACGTCAGCCGCGTGGAGAGGGCTGAAGACCTTCGTGCTGCCTATGACTTGCTCTGCTCTGAGACCGACCTCGACCTCGGCAACGACCTGGGACAGGAAGTGCTGGTCGAGAGCTACCTCGACGGGCCCGAGTACAGCGCCGAGGGCTACGTCGTGGGAGGCGTCGCGACGGTCGTCTCGATCACCGAGAAGCTGCTCTCGGACCCGCCCAGCTTTGTGGAGCTCGGCCACACCGTTCCCGCTGACCTGCCGGCGGCCCGCTTGGGCGAGCTCGCTGACTGGGCTGCGACAGTCGCCGAGGCGCTGGGGGTGGACAACGCGCTCTTTCACCTGGAGTTCCGGATCTGCGCTGGTAAACCCTTCGTCATCGAGCTCGGAGCGCGGATGCCGGGCGATCAGATCGCGAACCTGGTCGCGCTGAGCACCGGGGTGTCCCTGGCCGAGGTGTTCATCCAGATCGTCACCGGCGCGCGGAGCAGCGGCAATCGCGGGCTCGATGTCGACTTCGCGCGCACGGCGGCCATCCGCTTCTTCAGGGACCCTCAGCTGGACGTGGTCACCCGCGTTCCGGAGATCGCGCAGCTGCGCGCCGGCAAGAACGTCGAGAACGCCGGCCTGACCGCCTCGGTCGGTGACAGGCCGAACAGCCATTCCGACTTTCGGTCACGACTGGGCTGGGTGGTGCTGACAGCCTCGGACCGGCTGTCCTTGGAGGACGCCTGGGCCGAGGTCGGCGGCAAGGCCCAGTTCGGCTGAGCGGCTGGTGCTGCTTGGCCCAAGGGCTTCTCCGTGCCGCGTCTACCCGTACGTGGGGTGCTGCGGCCAGCCGGGCGGGGAGTCCTCCCAGTCCTCCTGCCGGCCGTAGGGCGTGTGATCGAGCAGGTGGTTGGCGAAGACCAGCCGGTCCACGCCGCGCGAGGTGGTGCTGTAGGTGCGGTAGACGTCCTCGCCGTCGCGCAGGAACACGCTCAGCAGAAAGCCGCCACCCGCCCCGCAGTCCTCGGCGAACGTGGTCGCGTGCGATGACACGAACGGCAGCGTCCAGCCCATCTGCTTCTTGTACGCCTCGATCTGGGCGAGTGGCATGTTCGACACCGTCACCCAGCTGACCCCGCGCTGGGCGAGCCCGGGCAGCGCGGTGACGGGGACGTTGTTGGTGAACCAGGTGCAACCGGGGCAGTAGTGGTCGGGGCCGTTGTCCATGAACTGGTAGACGATCAACTCGCCTCGCCCCTGGAACAGGTCGAGCAGGCTCTTCGGGCCGGTCGGGGTGTCAAAGGTGTAGTCGTTGTCGAACTTCACCATCGGCAGGCGGCGACGCTGGGCGGCCAGCGCGTCCTCGGCGCGGGTGACTTCTTTCTCGGCCCTGAGCAGCGCGTCGCGAGCCTGCTGCCACTGTTCGGCCGAGACGATGTCGGGCTTCGCGGTCACCGTGCTCGAGTGCTCCATGGGTTGATTGTGCACCCGGGCACCGACAACTGCTCCAGCGTCCCGAGCCTGGGCGCACTGCGCTGAACGCCGGTGTCTAGCCGGCTCGAATCACGCCACGCGGCTGGCTCTAGGAGGTGCCGGGAGCCCCATGTCCCCCGTTTGTGAAATCCCCAGCCGGTAAGCGGTGAATCCCCATCGAGGACCGGTCAAGGTGCTTTCACCGGTGCCGTGCCTGACGTCCTGTGGTTTTCTGAAGGCTTATTAAAAGGATGTTGGAGTATCTGACATTTCTAGATGAAAACCCTTTAAAGCCGAGCAAGGTCTTGACACTCCTAAATCCGCGTACGTACATTCTGCGCGAACCGGACAACTAGGAGGACTGTGGTCGTGACATCGACAAGACCCCACTCTCGTCAGCGTGTTTCAGGACGCCGCGCGGCATCACGCCGATCGGGTGGCTATCACCACCAGCAGCAGCGAGCTGACCTATCGCGAACTCGACGAGTGGTCTAACAATGTGGCGTAGCTCTTGCGCGGCCGAGGGGTTATTAAGGGCCGGGTGGCGCTGCGCGTCCTGCCGAGCGCGGAGGCGATCGCCGCCATCCTGGGGATTTGAAGTGCGGCGCCGCCTATATCCCCCTGGATATCCGCAACCCAGTCGCAAGGACCGCGTTCATTCTGACCGACAGTCAGTGCACGGCTGTCGTCGGAGACGCAGTGGCTGAATTCGACGGCATCACGGCGGTCACCGCTACCGAGATCGCCGCGTTGCTCGGAGCAGGCGCCGCCGCGCCAAGTGTGAAACCGGAGCCGGCGGCGCCGGACACCGCCTATTACATCTACACCTCGGGCACACCACGGGAAATCCCAAGGGCGTGGGCGTGAGTCATGGCAATGTAGTGGCCCGTATCTGGGTAAGGAGGAGAACACCGTCACGGAGGCGGACATAGTCGTGTGCTGCGGTGACAAAGATATCTTCAAGTTTCAGAGCTTGAGGATTGGAGAGTGAGCTCTAAGGCGCGGACAGAGATACTTCGCTTTCCTGGTGGCCACTTCTACCTAGAAGAGCACGCAGGAAGCTTGGCAGAAGCCATCACAGCTCGTTTGAGGGAGGCTGGTTGAGCGCTATTCACCTCATTGCGCAGCCGTCTAACCGCTGCTGAGAATTGCGACCCAGTAAGTTAATGCCGTGGTATCCGGCAGCAAGGTCGGGTGCGGCGCGGCCCTGGAGGAGGAAACATGTCTGAGGCACGCGCGCAGAGCGGCTGGCGCAGCCCGTACCTGTTGCTCGCCGCGACCATGTTGTTCTGGGGTAGCGGATTCAGCAGTTCAGAGTTGATGGTCGATCACATGCCGCATGCGGTGGCAGCGCTTCTTCGCTTCGGTGGCGGGGCTGTGGCGCTTCTGGTGGTGATGTCGTTTCTGAGCCGGTCCGGCCGCACCTCCGCACGAGATTGGTCGAGGGCGGCGATCGCGGGATTCCTCGAGGTCTTCGCTTACAACCTCTTCTTCTTTTGGGGTCTTTCGCTGGCGCCAGCCGTCGATGCCAGCATCATCGTGCCGGTGATGAGCCCCATCCTGACCACGGCGTTCATGCTGCTCACGCGAAAGGAGGCCGCGTCAGCGTCCCGAGTCACGGGCTTGACCATCGGCCTGATAGGGGCAGCGATCTTCTTCCTCGGCGCGAGTGAGGGCAGCGGTGGAAGCACCCGGCTGGTGGGTGACCTCTTGTTCCTGCTCAGCGCCGCGTGCTGGGCCGCTTACTCCGTGTACGGCGCTCGCGTCCTCGGTGGGATGGAACCGCTGAAAGCGACCACGTACGCCATGCTGACAGGCACGATAATGCTCGGCTTCTATGCAAGTCCGGGCATCGACGACGTGGACTGGAGCGGGCTCTCACATGTGGTGTGGCTCAACGTCGCCTACGTCGCCATCGGGCCGACCGCCGTGGCCTATCTGTTTTACTACCGGGGCGTGCAGGCTGTCGGGCCCTCAGCCGCGACGACGATGATGTTCCTGGTTCCGGTCATCGGCACTTTCTGCTCGGTGGTGCTTCTGGGCGAGTCCTTCGGACTGTTGCAGGCCGTGGGCGCGGTGGTGCTGCTCGCCGGAGCGTTCCTGGCGGTCACCGGCGGCCGGGTGCTTGAACGGCTGCGTGGCCGACCGGAGCGGCCGACTGCTCACGATGAGGCTGAGGTTGAACGCGCCCTAGCTGACGGTGGGGCGTCGAATGCCGGTCAGGCAAGGCTCGGCGCAGCGGGGCCGGGCTTGACCGAGGGCGCGGACCGAGGCGCTGAATAGAACTATCGTGGTCGGGGTGGCGGGATTTGAACCCACGGCCTCTTCGTCCCGAACGAAGCGCGCTACCAAGCTGCGCCACACCCCGGCTGCAACCGCTCCAGCATAGCCGAGCCGGCCGCGGGCCAGAACCGGGGGATAGGAGCCCCTCGGACTGATTCAGCGGCGCACCACGTCCCTGGGCAGCAACGTGAGCAGCACCGCCTCCGGTCGGCACCCGATCCGGAACGGCATAAACGGGTTAGTGCCCAGTCCCGCGCACACGTTGAACCACATCCGGTCATCCCAGGCGTGCAGCCAGCGGGCCCGGTGCACGTCGATGCCGCAGTTGGTGACGATCGCCGGCCCGAACGGCACCCGTACCTGGCCGCCGTGGGTGTGCCCGGCCAGCACCAGGTCATAGCCGTCGCCGGCGAAGGCGCCAAGCAGCGCCGGCTCCGGCGAGTGGATGACCCCGATCCGGACGGCGGCGGCGGGGTCAGCCGGCCCGGCGATCTTGGAATACCGGGCTCGACGCAGATGCGGGTCGTCGGTGCCGGCCAGCGCCACCGGCAGGCCGGCGACCTGCACGGTGGTGCGGACGTGGGTCAGGTCGAGCCAGCCGCGAACCGTCATCGCGGCCGCCAGCTCGTCCCAGGGCATCCGGCGCCGGCCCTGCAGGTCGCCCACCTTGTTCGGCAGGAAGTACCGGGCCGGGTTCTTCGGCGCCGGCACGTAGTAGTCATTGTTGCCGGGCACGAACGCGCCCGGGAAGTCGAACAACGGCCCCAGCGCCCGCAGGATCGCCGGAATGCCCTCCGGGTCCGAGCTGGTGTCACCGGTGTTGATCACGTAGTCCGGCCGCAGCCTGGCCAGCTGCGACACCCAGGCCTGCTTGCGCTGCTGTGCGGCGGTGAGGTGCAGGTCCGACAGGTGCAGCACCCGCAGCGCAGGGCTGCCCGGATCGAGCACCGGCGCCGCGAACCGGCGCAGGGTGAACAGGTTGCGCTCGATCAGCCCGCCGTAGCCGGCCGTCGCCACACCGGCCACGGCGGTGGCCATCAGGCTGCGGCGCAGTGCGGACATGCCGATCAGACTACGGGCGGCCCACAACTAGCCTGAGACCCATGACCGAGCTCAAGGCACAGCTGAAGGCAGACCTGACCACCGCGATGAAGGGCCGCGACGAGCTGAGCACCGCAACGCTGCGGATGCTGCTCACCGCGGTGAGCACCGAGGAGGTCTCGGGCTCCAGCGCTCGCGAGCTCACCGACGACGAGGTGCTCAAGGTGATCGGCCGCGAGGCCAAGAAGCGCCGGGAGGCCGCCGAGGCGTTCGGGTCGGCCGGGCGCGCCGAGCAGGCTGCTCGCGAGCTGGCCGAGGAGACGGTGCTCAACCGCTACTTGCCCCGCCAGCTCGCCGACGCCGAGCTGGCGACGCTGGTGACCGAGGCGGTGCGCGAGTCCGGCGCCACCGAGGCGCGCCAGATGGGTCAGGTGATGAAGCTGCTGACCCCCAAGGTGGCCGGCCGGGCCGACGGCAAGCGCCTCTCGGACGAGGTGCGCCGCCAGCTCTCCTGACCTAGCGAGGCTTGGGTGGCTTGCTGGCGGCCGGCTTGGACGGCTGAGGCGCTGGCTGTGTCGGCGTCGGGTCGGGTGACGGCGCTGTGGAGGTCTGCGGCGGCGGTGGGGGCGTGTAGGACTGCTGCGGCGGCACATACGGCCGGTACGGGACGTAGGGCGGCACGTACACGTCGGCCGGCACCCCGGTGGAGATGCAGAGCGAGATGGTCGCGCCCGGCTCGGCGATCTTCGGGGAGTAGAACGCCACGTCGCCCGGCTGTTCGCGGCTGCCGCACGGCACCGCCAGCGGCTTGCCGACGAAGCCCTGCGATTTCAGGAACTCGATCGCCTCGCCCTGGCCCATGCCGACCACCGAGGGCACCGGGTTGCCCGGCGTGGAGTCGACCGTCGGCCAGGTCCACTCCTGGGCGCTGAGCGTCGGGCCGAAGGCCATCTTCCAGAACTTCGACGCGGCCGCGCCGAAGGTGTCGGTGCCGGAGTTGAACTCGGTGATGCCCGGCACGTCCGAGATCCGCTGGGTGGGCCGCTCGGGATTGACCACGGCAGCCGCGGACACCAGGTTCGGGGTGATCCCGACGAACCACAGCGCCGAGTTGCCCTCGTCGTCGACGAACTTCTTGGTCACCGGGTCGAACTTGCTGCTGTTGTTGGTGCCGGTCTTGCCGGCGACCTCGCTGCCGCCGTTGTTGTACCAGTCGTAGAAGAACCGGCTCGCGGTGCCGTAGCCGCTCTTGGTGTCGTTGGTCATGATGTTGACCAGAGTGCGCGCGACGTAAGGGCTGAACTGCCGGCTACAGCCCGGGTGCGCCTTGAGCGTGACCGGCTTGCCGGTGCTGTCGGTGATCGAGCGGACCGGCTTCGGCGGGCAGAACACCCCCTCGTTGGCCAGCGCGGCGAACGCCCCGGTCAGCTCCAGCACCGAGGTCGAGTCCTGGCCCAGGGTGAAGGTCGGCTGCCGGCTGGCGATGATCGACTGCGCGATGGTCCGGCCGGTCGGCTTGCCGTCGGAGTCCAGATGGGGGCCGTTGAGGTAGTTCATGCCCAGACTGGTCGCGGTGTTGACGATTGGCGAGATGTCGCAGCCGAAAAGCTGATCCTCCATCGCCACGAAGTAGGTGTTCGACGAGGCGGGCAGCGCCCGCTCCAGAGCCGAGGTGGAGGGAAAATTGCCCACGTTGTGCGAGACATAGGGCTTGTTGTCGTCCTGCAGCGGGCAGTTCTTGGTGGTCCACTCGTTGTTCGAGGTGGTCAGCGTGTAACTCGGCGGGACGCCGGCCTTCAGCGCGGCCAGCGCGGTGAAGTACTTGTAGGTAGAGCCGGCGCCGGCGTAGGCCTTAGTGAACAGCTTGTCGACCGAATAGCCGCTATCGCCTTTCTTCACACCGTATTTGACGTCGGTGATCATCGAGGTGACCGCACCGGTGCTCGGCGTGACGGACGGCATCGCCAGCAGGTAGCCGTGGCCCTTGGAGGGGTTCAGCCCGCTTTGCGTCCAGATCGCGTCCTGGCCCTGGTTCTGCAGCTGTGGGTCCAAAGTGGTGACGATCTTGAAACCGCTGGTGTTCACCTTCGACTCGTTGAGCCCGCCGACCTTGGTCAGCCAGTCCGTCACGTAGTCGCAGAAGAATCCGACGTTCTTGATCGCCGGGTTGGCGAACGAGCAGCCGCGCGGCACCGGCGCTCGCGGGGCCAGCCGGATGGGGCTCGCTTTCGCTCGGGCCGCCTCAGCCTCGGAGATGTACTTCTGGTTGGCCATATTGGCGATGACCAGGTCACGCCGGTCCCGGGCCGCCTGTGGATGGTTGAACGGGTCCAGGTCGGTCGGCGCCTTGACCAGGCCCACCAGCAGCGCGGCCTGCGGCACCGTCAACTTGCCGACGTCGACTCCGAAGAAGGTCTGAGCAGCGGTCTGGATTCCGTAGGAATTCTGTCCGAAAGACGCGATGTTGAGGTATTTCTCCAGAATCTGAGGCTTGCTGTTCTCCTGCTCGAGCTTCAGCGCGCACTGGGCGTCCAGGATCTTGCGGTCGATGTTCTGGTCGATCGCAGCGGCCCGCTCGGAGTCAGTGTTGGCCTGGTAGAACCGGACCTGCTTGACGTACTGCTCAGTAAGGGTCGACGCGCCCTGGGTGTCACCGCTGGAAGTCTTGAGCGCGCCTCGCATCAGACCGCGCAGATCGACGCCGTGGTGGGAGTAGAAGCGCCGGTCCTCGGTGGCGATGAGCGCGTTGGTGACGGACTTCGGAATCCGCGACAGCGCGACGACCTGCCGGTTCTGGTCGAACAGGGTGGCGATCACGGTCTTGCCGTCATTGGCGTAGATGGTGGTGCGCTGCTGCACAGGCTCTTCGATCAGGCTGCACTGGGTGCCGAGGAACTTGTCGGCGCCGGCCTTGGCGGCCACACCCACACCACCGATGTAGGGCAGCAGTAAACCGGCTGCCAGGACGCCGACGATCACCAGCAGGCCTGCCAACCTGCCCAGTTTGGAGATGACAGTCAGCCCAGATGCACGCGCCATGAGCGCTAAGACTACGCGAGTCCGATACGAGCTCTGGCATTCCGGCCATTGCAGCATTTAGGTTGGCCAGCGCGTTGCCGATTGTCCTTGTGAGGCCGCAGTTGATCACTGGCTGTGGCACACCCATCACATCGTGACATTGCACTTTTACCCATACTCACTGGGAAAAGACTCAATCTCATATCAGACTCTTGCCCATCGGTTGGTGATCACCTACCGTCCGGGTTGGTAGTCGACATTTTGTTCGTGTGAAGTATCCAGAAGCTGAAGTATCAAGAAGCGGGGCATGCATGAGCGCATCACGTATGACCGAGCGGCCTAGAGTCACCGGTGACCCGGAATGGGCATCGCGCGGAGCTTGCCGGGATGTCGACCCAGAGACCTTGTTCGTCGTCGGCGCGGCGCAGCACAAAGCCAAGACCATTTGCATGGGTTGCCCCGTGCGGGTGGATTGTCTTGCTGACGCGCTGGACAGCCGGGCCGAGTTCGGGGTGTGGGGTGGTATGACCGAGCGCGAACGGCGCACCTTGCTGCGCCGCCGGCCTGACGTCGGCTCATGGCGGGCGTTCCTGCAGACCGTGCAGCGGTCGGAGGAGTTCGCCGCGATCCCGCCGGTGGCCATGCGAGCCCGCTAGCTCTGTGACTGGTCGTTGGCTGGTCCGGCTGACTGATCTGGTTGACGTCGGCTGAGCCAGCCCAACGCTTGAGCCAGCCCGACGCCTGACTTACCCGGGCACTCCGGCCAGTGCCTGGCCGACCGCCCGCAGACCCACCAGGTCATGCACGTCGGTGGCCAGCGCAGGCACCTGCTGCTGAGCCACATCCGGATGCGCCGCGCCGAATCGGGCCACCATCGACCGGTCGTACTTCGCGGCCTCAGCGCCTTCGGCGTGCATCAGCAGCGCGGCCGCCGTCAAGCGCACGGCCTTGCTCTGATCCGGCGACTCGGCCAGCCGCTCGGCGGCTTCGGCCGCACGCGAGGCGCTCAGGTCCAGGCCGGTGCGCCGCATCCGGTTGAGCACCACGCCGGCCAGCGGCATGTCGTCCTGCTGCAGCCGCTCTACGAAGAAGGACGCCTCGCGCAGGGCGTCGGGCTCAGGCGATGCCACCACCACGAAAGCGGTCCCGGGAGCTTTGAGCAGCTGATAGGTCTGCTCGGCCCGTTCCCGGAAGCCGCCGAACATCGTCTCCAGCGAGGCTATGAAGGCCGAGACGTTGATCAGCAGGTCATTGCCCAGGATCTTGTTCAAAACCTTGGTGAACATCGAGAACGACGCCGAGACCATTTTCAGGTACGCCTTGCCGCTGGCCCTGGCCGGCGCGGTCAGCAACTTGATCATCCGGCCGTCCAGGAAACGGCCCAGCCGTTGCGGCGCGTCCAGGAAGTCCAGCGCCGAGCGTGACGGCGGAGTGTCGACCACGATCAGGTCCCACCCGCCGTGCTCGACCAGTTGAGCGCGCAGCTGGGACAGCTTCTCCATCGCCATGTACTCCTGCGTGCCGGCGAAGGAGGCCGACAGCGTTTGGTAGAACGGGTTGGCGAAGATCTGCTCGGCCTTGGCCGGGGTGGTGTTGGCGCTGACGACCTCGTCAAAGGTCCGCTTCATGTCCAGCATCATGGCCAGCAGCGCTCCCGAGCCGCCCGCGCCGACGCCCTTGACCAGTCGCGGGGTGTTGTCCAGCTCGGTCAGCCCGAGCGCTTGAGCCAGCCGGCGGGCCGGGTCGATGGTCAGCACCACCACTCGGCGGCCCTGCTCGGCGGCCCGCAGCGCCAGCGCGGCGGCCGTGGTGGTCTTGCCGACCCCGCCGCTGCCGCAGGTCACCAGCACCTTGAGCTCCGGGTCCTTGAGCAGCCTGTCGACGTCGAGCACCGGAGGGCCGGTCCGCGGGCTCACGCCGACCACGCCCGGACGTCGAGGGCTTCGGCTAGCTCGAACAGGCTGCCCAGGTCCAGCGGCGGCGGCAGCTCGGGCAACCTGGTGATCGGCACGCCGGCTCGCTCGAGCTCTGCCCCGGCCCGGGCCTGCACTTCCTGGCGCTGGCCGTAGACATCGACCTCGGCCGCCAGCGCGGGGGCCAGAGCCGGGTCCAGGCCGGCTGCCGTGAGCCCCTTGGCCAGGGACGCCACCTCCGGCCGGCCGGCCGAGATCAGCGCCGGCCTGGCCCGGTTCACCAGCAACCGGCCGATCCGGTAGCCGGCCGCGCGCAACTCCACGGCGGCGTCCAGGGTCTCTTGCACCGGCATCTCCTCCAGCAGTGTCACGATGTGCACCTGGGTCTGGGCCGAGTGCAGCAGCTCGATGACACCCTGGCTCTGCCGGTGGATCGGACCCATCCTGGCCAGCCCGGCGACCTCGTGGGTGGCCTGCAGGAACGGGGTGATCCGTCCGGTCGGCGGGGCGTCGAGCACCACGGCGTCGAAGCTCGGCCGGCCGGTGCGCTCGGTGCGGGTCACGGCCTCCTTGACCTTGCCGGTGAGCAGCACGTCCCGAAGCCCCGGCGCGATGGTGGTCACGAAGTCGATGGCGCCCATCTTGCGCAGCACCGAGCCGGCCCGTTTGATCGAGTAGAACATCTCCAGGTACTCCAGCATCGCGGCCTCGGCGTCGATCGCCAGGCCCACCACCTCGCCGCGGCCGGCCGCGGCCAGCCGGGTCTCGGAGTACGGCAGCGGAGGCGTGTCGAACAGCTGCGCCAGGCCCTGCCGACCCTCGACCTCGACCAGCAGCACCCGTTGGGCCTGGCCCGCCAGCGCCAGGGCCAGCGCGCCGGCGACCGTGGTCTTGCCGGTGCCGCCCTTGCCGGTGACGACGTGCAGGCGGGGCGCTCGATCATCTGTGGGCACGAACCCAGCCTACAAACTCCCCAGAGGGTAGGTTGCGCGTATGAACTCCGTATCCCAAAGGCTGGCCGAGCTGGGTATCGAGCTGCCGTCGGTGCCCCCGCCCGCGGCCAAGTACATCCCCGCGATCCGCACCGGCCAACTCGTGTACACCTCCGGGCAGCTGCCCACGGTCGATGACGTGCTGCCGGCCGCCGGCAAGGTCGGCGCCGAGGTCACCGCCGAGGACGCAGCCGGCTACGCCAGGACCTGCGCTCTGAACGCGCTGGCGGCGGTGCACGACCTGGTCGGCATCGACTCCGTCGTCCGGGTGGTGAAGCTGCTCGGCTTCGTCGCCTCGACCCCCGACTTCACCGAGCAGCCGGCCGTCATCAACGGCGCGTCCGAACTGCTCGTCGAGGTGTTCGGCGAGGCCGGGGCGCACGCCCGGTCCGCGGTCGGGGTGGCGGTCCTGCCGCTGAACGCGCCGGTCGAGATCGAGATGATCGTCGAGATCCGCTAGCCGTGACAGGACCGGGCAGCGCCGGGCCTGGTGCGTCCGGACAGCCAGGATCCCAGCAGGGCGCGAGCACAGGCGCCGCCGTCCGCGAGGCGGCCACGGTGATGCTGCTGCGCGACGGCCCTGACGGGTTGCAGACCTGGATGCTGCGCCGGGTCCCCAAGATGGCCTTCGCGCCTGGCATGTCGGTGTTCCCCGGCGGCGGTGTCGACGCCGCGGACGCCGCTGGCCCGGTTCCAGCCACTGCCGCCGCGGTCGCCGAGCAGTTCAGCACCACCGTCGAGCACGCCGCGGTGCTGCTGCGGGCGGCCGGCCGCGAGCTGATGGAAGAGACCGACGTCCAGCTGCCACTGGAGGCGCTGCGGCCGTGGGCGCGCTGGATCACCCCGGAGGTGGAGCCGCGCCGCTACGACACCTACTTCTTCGTCGCCGCCGTCCCGGACGGGGCCACCGCGGCCGCGGTCACCGGTGAGGCCTCGCATGCGGACTGGATCTCGGTGGCCCAGGCGCTGGCCGAGTACGAGCGCGACGAGCGCCCGATGCTGCCGCCCACCGTGGTGAACCTGAGCGAACTGGCGAGCATGCCGAGCGCGTCGGCGGTGCTGGACTCGGCCGCGGCCCGGGTGGTGCGCCCCATCCAGCCGACGTTCCGGCGCGACGAGTCCGGCGTCTGGTGCGCCGACCTCGGCGATGACCGGCTGCTGCCGCTGCCGGCCTCCTTCCGGCGCTCGTCGGGCGGGTTCCTGCCGTGAGCCTGGCCTACGAGCAGCTGCGGCAGGTGACCCCGCTGGCCGGGGTGGTGCTGGCGGACAACCCGTCGGCGATGACCCTGGACGGCACGAACACCTGGCTGCTGCGTGATGAGCCGAGCCGTCGGCAGGCGGTGGTGGTGGACCCGGGGCCCGACGACGACAGGCACCTGTCCAGCGTGCTGCAGGCGGCGGGCTCCGTGCCGCTGATCCTGCTCACCCACGGCCACGCCGACCACTCCGAGGGCGCCCGGCGGTTGCACGAGCTCACCGGAGCGCCGGTGCTGGCCCTGGACCCGGCGCACCGCTACGGCGCGGAAGGACTGGCCGAAGGCGCGGTGCTGGACGGGGCCGGCGTGCAGATCCAGGTGTGGGCCACCCCCGGTCACACGGCCGACTCGCTGTCGTTCGTGATACCCGGCCAGGTCCCCGGTGAAGGCCATACGGTGGCGGTGCTGACCGGTGACACCATCCTGGGCCGCGGCAGCACGGTGGTGGCCCATCCCGACGGCGTGCTCGCCGACTACCTCGACTCGCTGCGCCGGCTGGCCACTCTGGACGGTGTCGCGGTGCTGCCCGGCCACGGCCCGGAGCTGGCCGACGCGGGGACGGCAGCTCGGGGCTATCTGGCGCACCGGGAGCAGCGCCTGGCCCAGGTGCGCCAGGCGCTGGCCCAGGGCGGTCCCGAGCTGAGCGCGATGGACGTGGTGCGGCGGGTGTACGCCGACGTCGACCCGGTGCTGTGGCCGGCTGCCGAGTGGTCGGTCAAGGCTCAGCTGGCCTATCTGCGGGCCGAGGGCTTCTAGCAGCTCACCCAGCCAGCTTTCGCCCGCCGCTTCGTCAGCGGGCTCGGCGGGCCAGCCGCTCGCGGTCCAGGATGACCACGCTCTTGCCCTCGAGCCGCAGCCAGCCACGCTGGGCGAAGTCGGCCAGGGCCTTGTTCACGGTCTCGCGAGAGGCCCCGACCAGTTGCGCCAGCTCTTCCTGGGTGAGGTCGTGGGTCACCCGCAGCTGCCCGCCGTCCACCGAACCGAACCGCTGCGCCAGTTGCAGCAACTGCTTGGCGACCCGGCCCGGCACGTCGACGAAGATCAGGTCGGCGAGCATGGTGTTGGTCCGCCGCAGCCGGCGAGCCACCACCCGCAGCAGTTGCAGGGCGATCTGGGGCCGCTCGGTGATCCAGTCGGTCAGCGCGGCTTTGGGCAGCCGGGCGACCCGGGCGTCGGTGACGACCACCGCGGTGGCGGTGCGCGGGCCGGGGTCGAACAACGACAGCTCTCCGAACTGGTCTGCCGGGCCCATCACCGCCACCAGGTTCTCGCGGCCGTCGGATGACTTGCGGCCCAGCTTCACCTTGCCGGTGAGCACGATGTAGAGGCTGTCACCTGCTTCGCCCTCATTGAAGAGGATGGTGCCCCGGGGCGCGTCGAAAATCTCGAACTGGCTGCCCAGCGCCTCGACATCTGCCGGGTCGACGCCCTGGAACAATCCGGCCCTGCGGAGCACCTCGTCCACGCCAGCTCCCTCTCATCGCTTTCGCGCCTCGCGCGCGCACGTCTTGCCGGATTGTAGGGGGTGACGCCGGTCGCAGACCGGCGACCCGCGACCGGCGCCACGATCGGATCGTGAGCAAGCCGGCCAGGCTCACCGGGCTGGGTGCGGGCCAGGCCGCGGAAAGGCCTACTGGCCGCGGTTTCTCCGGCCGGGGCGGTTCAGCCGCAACCGGGACCGGAATCGGGACAGCGCGGTCTCGGGCCCCTCACGCACGAGGGCGCCGAACTCCTCGGGATTGGCGTTCTCCAAGAAATCCTCGACGTCGCGCTCAAGGGCGACCCGGGTCAGCGGCTCCTCGATGCGCTCCATGACGAGCATGAAGATCAGCAGAAGCACCGGAAACAGCAACACCAGAAATCCGATCATGGTGTTGTCATTGTGCCCCAATAAGCTAGCGGGTGTGGGAACCACTACGGCCACGGCCGAACGCCAGGAATCTCGGCTCGCTCTCACCCGGCGAGCACGACGGATCAACAAGGAGTTGGGCGAGCTTTACCCGAACGCGCACTGCGAGCTGAACTTCAGCAATCCCTTGCAGCTGTCGGTCGCGACGATCCTCTCGGCGCAGTGCACCGACAAGAAGGTCAACGAGGTGACGCCGGCCGTCTTCGCCGCCTACCCCGACGCGGCCGCCTACGCAGGCGCGGTGCGAGAGGAGCTGGAGGCGCTGATCCGCCCGACCGGCTTCTTCCGCGCCAAGACCAACAGCTTGATCACCCTGGGCCAGCAGCTCGTCGAGCGCTATGACGGCCAGGTGCCGGCCAGCCTTGAAGAACTGGTCACGCTGCCCGGCTTCGGCCGCAAGACCGCCAACGTGGTGCTCGGCAACGCCTTCGGCATCCCCGGAATCACCGTCGACACCCATCTGGGCCGGCTGGCCCAACGTTGGCAGTGGACGGCCAACACCGACCCGGTGAAGATCGAGGCCGAGATCGCGGTGCTGATTCCACGCCAGGACTGGACGATCATGTCGCACCGGGTGATCTGGCACGGCCGACGGATGTGCCATGCCCGCCGGCCCGCGTGCGGGGTCTGCCCGATCGCCCGGCTCTGCCCGTCGTCGGGCATCGGAGAGCAAGATCCGGTGGCGGCGGCCAAGTTGGTCAAGAGCCCGTCCCAGGTGGATTCCGAGCTGACCGGGTGAGCCGGCCGGGTGAGCCGGCCGGCTGGTCCGCAGTGAGCGCGGTGACGCCGCCGCCCTGGCTGAGCCCCATGGTGCTGGCCTTGGAGTCAGCCCCGGCGCTTGAGCTGTCCCGCTTCAGCCCGCCCCGCGACGGCAGCGGCAGGCACTCGGCGGTGCTGATCCTGTTCGCCTCGCCCGACGCGGCCGCCGAAGGCGACGTGCTGCTGATCCAGCGCTCGGCCACCATGCGCAACCATGCCGGCCAGGTGGCCTTTCCCGGCGGGGCCACCGATCCGCAGGACAGCTCTCCGGCCGCCACGGCGCTACGCGAGGCGGCCGAGGAGGTGGGGCTGCGGCCTGACACCGTGGACGTGCTGGGGGCGTTGCAGGCGGTGTGGCTGCCGCCCTCGGGCTTCGTGGTGACCCCGGTGCTCGGCTACTGGCGTAGCCCGCATCCGGTTGGGGTGGTCGATGAGGCCGAGGTGGCCAGCGTGCACCGGGTGCGGTTGAGCGAGCTGTTGCTGCCTGCCAACCGGTTCACCGCCCGGCACCCGTCCGGCTACAGCGGGCCGGCCTTCGCCGCCGACGGCTTGTTCATCTGGGGATTCACCGCCAACCTGCTGGACCGTTTGCTACGCCTGGCCGGCTGGGAGCAACCCTGGGATCGCGAGCAGGTTCGGCCACTGCCTGTCTAGCCCGCACAGCCGCGCCGGGTACGGTCGCGGGTGTGCTGATGCTTGGACCGGCCCGACTGGGCGCGCGCGGCAGCCGCGTCGCGGCGCTGCTGATGGTATTGACGCTGCTGGCCGGCTGCCAGACCAAGTCGGCGATCGAGCAGGGCCCGCACACCGGCTCGACCACCGCCGCGGTGACCGCGGGAGTGCAGGAGGTGGTGATCACCACCGACGAGGACTACCGGTTCACGCCCTCCACCATCACCGTGCATCGGGGCAAGGTCCGCATCACCCTCAAGCATGTCGGCACCGGCGCTCCGCACGACTGGTCGTTGCAGGACTTTCCGGCCGACTACGTCCCGCTGGTGTCAGCCGGTCAGACCAAATCGGTGGAATTCACCGCACCCGAGCCAGGTGCGTATAAGTTCGTCTGCACCATTCACATCAAGCAGGGACAGACAGGCACCTTGATCGTGCTGCCGAACTGAGGAGGTCCGCCCCCCGGTGAAGCCGGACCTGCTCGACCTGATCCTGGTGGTGGCGATCCTCTGCTACGCCGTCGGCGGCTATCGCAACGGCGCGGTGCTGGCCGGCCTGTCCTTCACCGGTTTCTTCGGCGGGGCCGCGCTCGGCGCCCAGTTGGCCAGACCGCTGGGCCGGACGCTGGCCGACGGCGCGGCCCAGGTGCCGGTCGCGATCGTCTGCGTGCTGTTCTTCGCCATGCTCGGCCAGTTGATCGCGATCTGGGTGGGCGGCCGGCTGCGCTCGAGGGTGACCTGGAACCCGGCCCGCCACGTGGACCGGGTGATCGGGTCGCTGTTCTCCATGCTGGCGGTGCTGCTGGTCGCCTGGATGGTGGCCCTTCCGCTGGCGTTCGCGCCGTTTCCGGCGCTGTCGGACCAGGTGCGCCGCTCGGTGACGATCCGGGCGGTGGACGACACGCTGCCCGACAGCGTCCGCAACCTCTACAGCTCGCTGCGCAGGTTCGTCGACCGCAGCGGTTTTCCGCAGGTCTTCGGCGCCCTGCAGCCGACCCGCATCGTCGACGTGCCGCCTGCCGATCCGGCGTTGTTGCGGTCGAAGTCGGTCGCGATGGCCCGGGACGCGGTGCTCAAGGTGCGCGCGGTGGCGCTGTCCTGTGACCGCGGAATGGAGGGCTCCAGCGTCGTCTACGCCCCCGAACGGGTGATGACCAACGCCCACGTGGTGGCCGGGGCCGACCAGGTCAAGGTCGAGACCAGCCGCGGCCCGCTGAGCGCTCACGTGGTGGTGTTCGACCCCGGGCGTGACATCGCGGTGCTGTGGGTGCCCGGGCTGAAGGTGCGGCCGTTGCGGCTGGCCGCCGTTCCCGCCGGCTCAGGCCAGGACGCCATCGTGCTCGGCTACCCCGAGGACGGCCCGTTCGACGTGCGCCCGGCCCGCGTCAGGGACCGGGCACGGATCTCCGGCCGCGACATCTACGGTCGGCTCTCGGTCGACCGCGACATCTACTCGATCAGGTCGGTGGTGCGCTCGGGCAACTCCGGAGGCCCGCTGATCGCCACCGACGGCTCGATCCTGGGAATCGTGTTCGCCTCCGCGCTGGACTCCGCCGACACCGCCTTCGTGCTGACCGCCGGCGAGGTCACCGATTCGGCCAACGCGGGCCGGCACGTCACCAGGACGGTCAGCACGTCGGCCTGCAGCTAGCGCCGCCGGGCCCGCTCAGCCGGGCGCGGGCCGCTCAGCCGGGCGCGGGCCGCTCAGCCGAGTTTCGCCCACCGGATCAGCTCGTCGGAGACCCGTTCGGGGCTCTCGTGCTGCGGGAAGTGCCCGACCCCGGCCAGCAACCGCCACTCGTAGTCGGCCGAGACGTGCCGCGAGGAGCCCTGCGCGGTGGAGGGCAGCACGCACCGGTCAAGCTCGCCGTGCAACTGCAGGACGGGCGTGCCGATGGGTTGCCGCATCGAGCGGGCGTAGGCGCGGCCGTCGGGGCGGGGCAGCGACCGCACCATCCAGCGAAAGAACTCCAGCGAGCAGTGCGCCACCGGGTGGATCCGCATCGCCTCGGCGTAACGGCTGATCGCGGTGAGCTGACTCGGGGTGCCGCGCCAGAGCGGGCCCGACCAGGTGTCGAACAGCCGCTCCAGGAACAGCGAGTCCTGGGTGAGCAACCGCTCCCCGAGCCGGGGCACCTGGAATGTGCCCAGCGCGTAGGCCGAGGCGTGCCGCTGCCCTTTGCGGTCATAGAGCACCGCCTGCCGCAGCCGCAGCGGGTGAGCAGCGCCCAGCACCGCGATCCGGCGCACCACCTGCGGATGCTGGGCGGCCATCGTCCAGGCCAGCAGGCCGCCCACGTCGTGGCCGACGACCACCGCGTCCCGCTCTCCGAGCGCGGTCACCAGCTGGGCGATGTCGGCGGCCATGGTGGTGGCGTCATAGCCGCGTGGCGGCTTGTCGGAGGCGCCGTAGCCGCGCAGGTCCACCGCGACGGCGCGATAACCGGCGTCAGCGAGGTCGAGTAGCTGCGCCGACCAGGTCCACCAGAAGGTCGGCATCCCGTGCAGCAGCAACACCAGCGGGCCGGTGCCGGCCTCGGTGACGTGCAGAGCGATGCCGTTGGCCCGGATGGTGCGGTGCGTCCACGGCCCGTCGATCAGGACGACGGACTCGTCGGGTCTATTCAACTTCTAGAACTAGGCCCGGTGACCCGGCTGGTGCGTAGTCGCCTGGCGCAACGCCTGCACGGTGCTCTTGGTCGTGTCGATCGTCTGTTGCGGCGCCTTGACCCGCTTGACCTTGCGCCAGCCCAGCAGCCCGAACAGGCCGGACAGGCCCAGGAGCAGCAGGAAGACGATCAGGTAGGCGACCCAGCGCCACAGGTGCAGCGCCACCAGGCCCTCGGCCAGGGCGATAAAGCCGAAGATCGATGCGAAGACCGTCAGCACGGCGGCCACGGAGAACCATCCCGCTCCGGTGCCGGCGTTCTTGACCGAGTCCTTGATCTCGAGCTTGGCCAGCTCGATCTCACCGTGGAGCAGGGTGCTGAAGCTGGAATGCGCTTCGGCGACCAGGGTTCCGATGGAGGGCGGCCCAGACGCCTGCGTCGAGGTGTGGTTCACGGTCACCCGCCGATATCCCTTCCCTAGCGCTGCCGGTCGGAGCTGACCGGTGGCACGAACTTGAAGATCTTGGATCCATCTCAAACCCTACCGCGCCTGACGGGCGCCGATTCAGGTCGTGTGCGCCGACGCAGGCCGTGCCGCTCAGGGCTTGTGGTTAAGGTCTGGGTGTGCCGAGCTATCTGATCACCGGAGTCTCCCGTGGGATCGGCCGAACGCTGTCCGAGCGGTTGATCGCCGCCGGACATCAGGTGTTCGGCCTGGTCCGAACCGTCCCGACCGCGGAGTCGGCCGCCGGGCCGGGCTCACCCGGACTGGGCGCAGCCGGGCTGGGCTTAGCCGGGGTGCTGAGCGCAGACCTGTCGGCGCCGCACTCCTTGGAATCGGCGCTGGCGCCGTGGCTGGCGAGGCTGACCGCACTCGACGGGGTGGTGCACTGCGCCGGCGTGGTGCGGCCGGGCACGTTGACCGGCTCGAGGCCGGTTGACTTCGAGGAGCAGTTCGCCGTCAACGTCACCGCGGTCGCCGAGCTGACCCGGCTGCTGCTGCCGGCGTTGCGGGCCGCGGCCGGCGCGGTGGTGTTGGTCAACTCCGGTTCCGGCCTCAACGCCCGCTCGCCGCTGACCAGTTACGGGGCCTCGAAACACGCCTTGCGCGCCTATGCCGAGGGGCTGCGTCAGGAGGAGCCCGGCCTGCGGGTCAGCACGCTCTACCCCGGCCGGACCGCCACCAGCATGCAGCGCACCGTCCGGGCCGCCGAGGCCGGGGAGTACGAGGAGTCGGACTACCTGCAGCCGGCCACCGTCGCGCAGGTCATAGAGCTGATCCTCGCGCTGCCGGCCGACGGGGTGATCACCGACCTGACCCTGCGGCCGTCGGGGGTGCCCGGACTGGCCTCCCCGGACGCCCCGCGCTGAGTCTGGCGCACCGGTTGACCCGCGCGCCCACGTAGGTCCGAGGCGTTGTAGTTACGTTGAACGAGAATGGGGCTACTCGCCGAGCCGCCGGGTGTGATAGCTGCTCACAATGCACCAGCGCGGTTTCCGCCCCATTAAGTCAGGCGGTAGGAGTCTCGGCGGTGTTCGATCCGCAAGACGACGACTTCCCGTAGCTCGTCGTTGATGCGGTACAGCACCCGGTACGTGCCTCGCCGTGCGGAGAAGATGCCCGCAAGGTCATTCCGAAGTTCCTTGCCGACCCGATGCGGGTTCTCGATCAAGGCCGTGGTCAGGAAGTCGATCACCGCGGTCGCAACCGCTTCGGGCAGCTTGCTGGCGAGTGCGCGCTGGGCAGGCGGGGCGACAACCAGCTCGTAGAACTCAGGCGCGCTCACCCCCGCAGGCCACGAACCGCGTCTACTCCGCGCACCGTGTCGCCTCGTGCGTAGGCCGCGTCCGCCTCGCGGATGTCGGCCAGCGCCTCCGAGTCGCTGAGGACCTCGATCGTCTCCTCCAACTGTGCCAGGTCCTCCGGGCTGATCAAGACCGCGGCCGGGCGGCCGTTGCGGGTCACGATCAACCGCTCGTGGTGACGCTCGACCCGGTCCACCATCTCACTGAGGTGATCCCGGACGGTCCGCAGTGACTCAGTGCTCATGGCTACAATTGTGGCGCTCCGGCGACGACCTGTCGAGTCGGTCGGAGACGCGCACTCAAAAGTCGGTCCACCGGCAGGGCGCTCAGTCCTCGGCGGCCTTGTCGCCCTTCGCGGCCAGCCCTTCGGAGATCAGATCCATCACCGTCGAGTCGGCCAACGTGGTGACGTCGCCGATCGATCGGTGTTCGGCGACGTCGCGCAGCAGCCGGCGCATGATCTTGCCGGACCGGGTCTTGGGCAGCTCGGCCACCACCATGATCTGCCGGGGCTTGGCGATCGCGCCGATCTCCTTGGCGACGTGATTGCGCAGCTCGGTGACCATCTCGGCGCCGCCGTCGGCGGCCGACCCGCGCAGGATCACGAACGCGACGATCGCCTGGCCGGTGGTCGGGTCGGTGGCGCCGACCACCGCGGCCTCGGCGACCGAGGGATGTGACACCAGCGCCGACTCGACCTCGGTGGTGGAGATCCGGTGCCCGGCCACGTTCATCACGTCATCGACGCGGCCCAACAGCCACAGGTCGCCGTCGGAGTCCTTCTTGGCGCCGTCGCCGGCGAAGTAGTAGCCCTGCTCGGCGAAGCGCGACCAGTAGGTCTCGCGATAGCGCTGCTCGTCGCCCCAGATGCCGCGCAGCATGCCCGGCCAGGGTTGGGTCAGCACCAGCAGCCCGCCACCGCCGTTGGGCACCGGCTGGCCCTGGTCATCGACCACGTCGGCCTCGATGCCCGGCAGCGCCCGCATCGCCGAGCCGGGCTTGGCCGCGGTCACCCCCGGCAGCGGGCTGATCATGATCGCGCCGGTCTCGGTCTGCCACCAGGTGTCCACGACGGGCGCCCGGTCGCCGCCGATCACCCGCCGGTACCACATCCAGGCCTCGGGATTGATCGGCTCGCCCACCGAGCCCAGCACCCGCAGCGAGGACAGGTCGAACTTGTCCGGGAACTCCTCGCCCCACTTCATGAACGTCCGGATCGCGGTGGGAGCGGTGTACAGGATCGTCACCCCGTACTTCTCGGCGATCTCCCAGAACCGGCCTTTGTGCGGGGTGTCCGGCGTGCCCTCGTAGATCACCTGAGTGGCGCCGTTGGCCAGCGGGCCGTAGACGATGTAGGAGTGCCCGGTGACCCAGCCGATGTCGGCGGTGCACCAGTAGACGTCGGAGTCGGCGTGCAGGTCGAAGGCGGCGTGGTGGGTGTAGGCCGCCTGGGTCAGGTAGCCGCCGGTGGTGTGCAGGATTCCCTTCGGCTTACCGGTGGTCCCCGAGGTGTAGAGGATGAACAGCGGCGTCTCGGCGTCGAAGGACTCCGGCTCGTGCCACTCAGGTTGACCGGCCACCGCATCCTCCCACCACAGGTCGCGGCCCTCGGTCAGCTGGACCTCGTTGCCGCCGCGCTTGACGACCAGCACGTGCCGGACCGGTGAGCTGTCGCCGGAGAACTTGGCCAGCGCCTCGTCCACCACCGGCTTGAGCGCGAAGACCGAGCCCCGGCGGTAGCCGCCGTCGGCGGTGATCACCAGCGCGGCGTCGGCGTCGAGCACCCGGTCATAGATGGCCTGGGCGGAGAAGCCGCCGAAGATCACCGAGTGGATGGCGCCGATCCGGGCGCAGGCCAGCATCGACACCACCGCCTCGACGATCATCGGCAGGTAGATCGCGACCCGGTCGCCCTTGCCGATCCCCAGTTCGGTCAGCGCGTTCGCGGCCTGGCACACCAGCTTCTGCAGCTCGGCGTAGCTGACCGTCCGGGTGTCACCCGGCTCACCCTCGAAGTGCAAGGCGACCTTCTCGCCCCGGCCGGCGCTGACATGGCGGTCCACGCAGTTGACCGCGGCGTTGAGCCGGCCGCCGACGAACCACTTCGCGAACGGGGCGCCTGACCAGTCCAGGACCTGGCTCCACTCCGTTTCCCAGTCCAGCCGGCGGGCCTGGGACTCCCAGAACTTCAGCCGGTCAGTCGCCGCCTGCTCGTAAGCCTGGGCCGAGTAGTTCGCCGCGGCCGCGAACTCCTCCGACGGCGGGAACCGGCGCTCCTCGTGCAGCAGGTTGGACAGGCCTTCATTCGACTCGCTCATCTGGCTCCCTCCGGCTTGTCTTCAGTGCCGATGTCTGATGCCGACGTTATCGTCCGGCGCCGATCTGCAGAAGGCGGGAGGCGGTTTTCGATCCTGCGGGCGCCGCTACCGGACCGCTGATCCAGCACTACGGCGCCGGGCGCCGGGTGGGTGTCGCGCATGACGGCTGCCAGGCCAGCAGCGCAACTGGTCCAGACAAGTCTGTCAGCTGGTCTAGACCACTGCTGCTTGATCGCGTAGCGTTCGTGAATCGGGAGAAGGTGCCGCAAGGGGCGATATGCCTAACCTAGGCGAATAACTTATTGGCGGCCATTCGCCCCCCTTGCGCGTACCGCATGAAACTGTGAGAACGAAGGGGTTGGATATGAGACGAGGCCCAGCCGCGGTCGTGGCACTCTCGGCTGCCGCGGTGCTTGCACTCGGCGCCTGCGGTAGCTCGAATAGCAGCGGGAGCAGCGACGGCAGCACCACGTTGAAGTTGGTCGCGGCCGACTACGGAACGGGTCCGGATAACTCGAGTAAGAAGTACTGGCAGGACATCGCCGACGCCTTCCACACCGCGAATCCGACCATCACCGTCAAGGTTCAGGTGATCAACTGGAACGACTTCGACAACCAGGTCCAGACGATGGTCCAGAACAAGCAGTACCCGGACATCACCGAGGGTGACTACTTCGCCAACTATGCGCAGGAGGGTCTGCTCTACAAGGCAACCGAGGTGATGAGCCAGACGAGCAACCTGCTGCCGGCGTTCTCGAAGCTGGGCAGCTACCAGGGCGAACAGTACGGCCTGCCGTTCACGACCAGTTCTCGCGCGCTGTTCTACAACAAGAAGCTCTTCGCGCAAGCCGGCATCAGCGGGCCGCCGCAGACTTGGGACGAGCTCAAGGAAGACGCCGCAAAGATCAAGGCACTCGGCAAGATCGGCTTCGGCCTGCCCCTCGGTTCTGAGGAGGCACAGGCGGAATCGCTGCTCTGGATGCTCGGCAACGGCGGCAACTACCAGGACAGCAGTGGAAGCTGGACGATCGACAGCGAGCAGAACGTGGCGTCCTTCCAGTTCCTCAAGGACCTCGTCAGCGCCGGCGACACCGAGCCGAACCCGGGGACCAAGAACCGCACCGACCTGTGGAAGCAGTTCGCCCAGGGCCAGATCGGCATGATCAACGGCTCGCCGGCGCTCATCCCGATCATCCGCCAGGGCAAGGTGCTCGCCGACTCGGACTGGGGCTCGGCGCCGATCGCCGGTCAGAGCGGGCCGCTGAAGAGCACTCTCGGGGTCTGCGACTTCGTCGCGGCGTTCAAGAACGGCGGCACGTCCAAGCAGGCTGCGATCAAGAGCTTCCTGGATTTCGCCTACCAGGACAAGTACCAGTTGCAGTTCGACAAGGAGTATCACCTGCTGCCTGCGACCTCCTCGGCGTCCAAGGCCCTAGCATCCGACCCGACCTTCGGACCGTTCCTCAAGGCGCTTCCGAATGCGGTGCAGTACCCGAACAGCCCCAGTTGGGCCAACGTCAAGACCCAGATCCAGCACACGATCGGCACCGCGGTCACTGGTGACCCGAAGAAGGTTCTCAGCAGGATTCAGCAGACAGCCCGAAAGGGCAGCTGATCAGATGCCGTTCCGGCGCGGCATGCATCGCTGCTGCCGCGCCGGATGTGATCGCGGGGAGTGAGCCGAGACATGGCAGCACAGAGCGTGGTGAGCGCCGACCGGCCTGGGCCCGCTAGGAACGGCAAGCCGCTACGTCGGCTGGCCCGGGCGGCGGCCCCGCTTGTCTGGATCGGCCCGGCGATATGCCTGATCGCAGTCGTGGTGCTGTGGCCGGTCGTGGTGATGTTTCGGACCTCGTTCCAGCACATCAGCCCCGACGGTTTCATTCTCGGCTCGGCCGGCGGAGAGAACTACGCGGACCTGTTCGACGAGCCAGACCTGGGCGGCGTGCTGATCCGGACCGGTGTGTGGGTGGTCGCCGTGGTCACCGTGACGATGATGATCTCGCTCGTGCTCGCGCAGCTGTTCAACGAGCGCTTTCCGGGCAGGCGGGTGGCCCGCTGGGCGCTGATCGCCCCGTGGGCAGCGTCGGTCATGATGACCGCGCTCGTGTTCCGCTGGGCGTTGGACGCCAATAACGGTGTTGTCAACGTCTTCTTGCAGGACCTCGGCCTGCTGGAGTCGTTCAATTCCAACCAGTCCGACTGGCTCGGTCGCCCGGTCGCCGCCTTCGTCTGGATGATGGTGGTGGCGGTGTTCGTTTCGGTGCCGTTCTCCACCTACGCACTTCTCGCGGGCCTGCAGTCGCTGCCTGAAGACGTCTACGAAGCAGCCCGGGTGGACGGGGCGTCGCGCTGGCGTTCATACCTGTCGATCACGCTCCCGCTGCTGCGACCGGCCTTTCTGGTCGCGGCGCTCATCAACATCATCAACGTGTTCAACTCGTTCCCGATCATCTGGGAGATGACCCGCGGTGGACCGGGCTACCAGACCAGTACGACGACCACCTTCATGTTCCTGCTCAAGCAGAGCTACATCGGTGAGTCGGCCGTCATGTCGGTGCTCAACTTCGGCCTTGTCGTTCTGCTTGTCCTGCTCTTCCTCAGGGCAACCCGCTGGAAAGATCAGGTGAAGTGAGATGACCGTCGTCGCCGCGGCGCAGGCCGCGCCGGAACAGGCCCGCACCGCTGGAAAATCGCGCCGCCGAGCCGGCCGGGGTCCAAGCCGGATCCTGCTCTCACTCGCCGCGTACGCCGTTGCGTTGATCTTTGTCCTGCCGTATGCCGAGATGGTGATCTCGGCGCTGCGGCCGCCGGAGGAACTGCTGGCTCGTGGCTACCTGCCCAAGCACTACGACCTGTCGAACTTCACCTCGATCTGGAAGACCGGCTTCGGGAGCAACCTCGGTTCGAGCTTGAAGATCGCCGGCGGCGCGACGGTACTGGTGTTGATCGTCGCGATGCCCGCGGCGTACTACACCGCTCGCCGCCGGTTCCGCGGTCGGACGCTGTTTCTGGTGCTGGTACTGGCCACCCAGATGTTCCAGCCGGCCGCGATGCTGGTCGGTGTCGAGCGTGAGTTCATCAGCTTCAACCTGCCGAGCCCGATCCTTTCGCTGATCCTGGTCAATGCCGGCTTCAACCTCGCCTTTGCGGTCTGGATCCTCAACGCCTACTTCTCATCGATCCCGGCAGAGCTGGAAGAGGCGGCCATGGTCGACGGCGCCACCCGGCTCGGGGCGCTGCGGCGGGTCACGTTGCCGCTGGCAGTTCCGGGCATGGTGACCGCGCTGATCTTCACCTTCATCGGCGCCTGGAACGAGTTGTTGGTCGGGCTCACCCTCACCCTCGGGGCTCCCGAGGGCCAGCGCCCGATCACCGTCGAGATCAACAACTACATCGGGCAGTACTCGATCGACTGGGGGCACCTGTTCGCCGGGTCGGTGATCGCCACCATTCCGGTCATCATTCTGTTCGCGCTCATCGAAGGAAAGGTCGTCGGCGGGTTGACCGCAGGATCGATCAAGTGACCACGGCCATCCGGGTCGCGGGCGGAGAGGATCCCACCCGCATGTCGTTCGTTTCCGTCGAGATCGCCGGTTTGCCGGAATCGCAGCGTTCGACGGTGGTCACCACCGCCGCCGAGCCCAAGGGGCTGGACCCGGACAAGCCCCGCGACCTCACCCGCTCGATCGTCCTGCCGAACCCGTGACGGCGCTGCCGGCCGTACTCGCCGTCGACGTCGGCGGCACCACTATCAAGGCGGCAGTGATCGACCAGGCCGGCGCCGTCCTGGATCAGGCGCAGCGCCCGACGTCGCCGGCGAACGGGCCGGCATCGGTGGTCGAGGCGGTGCGGGCTGCCACCAGCGAGCTTGTCCGGCCGGGGGTGGTGGCCGCCGGGGTGGTGATCCCAGGATCGGTCGAGGTCGCCACCGGGATCGCGCGCTACTCGGCCAACCTCGGCTGGCGCGACGTCCCGCTGCGTGATCTTCTCGCTGCCGACCTCGGCATCCCCGTCACCATCGAGCACGACGTGCGGGCGGCGGGACTGGCCGAGGCCGCCCTCGGCGCTGCCCACGGGGTCACCGATTGCCTGGTCGTCGTGATCGGCACCGGCATCGCCGGCGTCATCCGGTCCGCCGGGGTAACGCTGCGTGGGGCGACCGACCTGGCAGGCGAGATCGGCCACATCCCGGTGTACCCCAACGGTGAACCGTGCGCCTGCGGTCAGCGGGGTTGCCTGGAGACCTACGCTTCGGCGGCCGCCATCGCTCGCCGCTACCGGGCCTTGGGCGGGGATGCCGGCGCCCTCGATGCGCGTGAGATCGCGGCTCGGGAGGCGACCGATGCCACTGCGAGGCAGATCTGGGCAGAGGCCACCGACGCCCTGGGGGTGGCACTGGCGACCTACACGTTGCTGCTCGATCCGGGTTCGATCGTGCTGGGCGGCGGTCTTGCCGAAGCCGGCGATCGGCTGCTGGTTCCGGTCCGCGCCGCCCTCACCGAGCGGCTGACCTGGCGCGAGCCGCCGTCGGTGTCGGTGTCGGCACTCGGGTCGCGCGCCGGGCAACTGGGAGCAGCCATCCTCGCCTGGCAGGCGGTCGGGTTCGCCGAGTTCAGTTCGTGGTCGGCGCCGAGGTCGCCATGCCGTTGAACTGAGGCGCTTCAACGCCACACCATTGGCCGCCGGCCATCACCCGCACGACTCGCAGGTCGTCGTCGAGCACGACCAGATCGGCGTCGAGCCCGACGGCGATCGAGCCGCACAGGTTGTCCAGACCCAGTACCCGTGCCGGGTTGGTGGCGGCAGCCGCCGCCGCGATCTCGATCGACAGGCCGCAGTCGATGACGGCCCGGCGTAGCGCGTCGTCCATCGTCAGGGTCGAGCCCGCCAGCGTTGCGCTGCCCGCCAGTCGGGCCTGCCCGTCCTGAACCCGAACCTGCTGGCCGCCCAGCTCGAACTCGCCATCGCCGACGCCGGTCGCGTCGATGGCGTCGGTGACCAGCACCAGGCTCTCGGGGCTGCGGGCGACCAGCGCTGTGATCGCGGGATGGACGTGGATGCCGTCGTTGATCACCTCGCAGGCCAGGCCGGAGTCGAGCGCGGCGCCGATGATCCCCGGCTCCCGATGGTGCATCGGCCGCATGCCGTTGAACAGATGGGTGGCAAGCGCCGCGCCGGCATCAATGGCCGCCCTGGCCTCTGTGTAGACGGCGTCGCTGTGTCCGATGGCGGCAACCGCTCCGGCGGCGCGCACGTCGGAGATGAGGGCGAGCGCGCCCGGCAGCTCGGGTGCGATGGTGACGCTGCGCAGCGAGTCGGCCGCCGACTCGACCAGGCGGGCGAACGCGCTGCGGTCGGGCAGCAACAGGTGTGCGGGATTCTGGGCGCCACAGCGTGCCTGCGACAGGAACGGCCCCTCGAGGTGCGCGCCGACGGCGCCGATGGCGCCCGAAGGCCCGGCGGCGACGAGGTCGGCGACCCAGCGGAGCTGCCGGGCGAGCGCGTCCAGCGGCGCGGACACCAGGGAGATGAGGCTGCGGGTGGTGCCATGCCGGCGGTGGAAGGCAAGCGCCGCCGCCATGTCGTCGGCGGACGCGGCAACGGAGTGCCCACCCCCGCCGTGCATGTGCAGGTCGATGAAGCCGGGCAACAACCAGGCGCCGGCCAGGTCCAGCGCCGGAGCCGGAGGGTCGCCGGTGCCGACGGCGGTGATCGTGCCGTGCCCGATCACCAGGTAGCCGCATGCCAGGACGCCGCCCGGCGTCACTATCCGCGCATTGCTCAGAACTGTCATCGGCGCGGGGAACTTAGTCGAGCCACGAACGTGACCCGATCACCCCGATACCAGCTCGTCACCCACTCCACCGGCTGCCCGGACTCGTCGAGGCTGTGCCGCCCGAGCACCAGCATCGGTGCGCCGGCATCGGTGTTGAGCAGCCGGGCCTCACGGGTCGAGGCCGGTGCCGTGGCGATCGATTCCTCGGCGCTGACCGGTACCACGCTGTACACCCGGTCGAGCACCGCGTACAGCGACTGCTCCTTCTTCATGTGCCGGGTCAGCCTCGGAAAGCGGGTGGCCGACAGGTGCGATGTCTCGACAGCCATCGGACGGTCATCGGCCAGCCGCAGCCGCTCGATTCGGCAGACCGGCTCACCCACCTCAATGCCCAGGCGTGCCGCGACGATCTGGTCCGCCTTGATGCGTTCGGCCGCCAGCAGCTGGGTCGAGGCGGTGAACCCGTTGGCGGCGGCCTGTTCGGTGAAGCTGGTCAGGTGCAGCGGCCAGGTCATCTTCGGTTCGGCGACATAGGTACCCGAGCCCTGCCGCCGGACCAGACGGCCTTCGGCCACCAGCTCGACCAGGGCTTGACGCACCGTGGTGCGCGAGGTGTTGAGATCGGCGGCGAGCACCCGTTCGGTCGGCACCGCGCTGCCGGGTTCCAGAGATTCGATGTTCTGCATGAGGTGCCGCTTGACTGTGTAGTACTTCGGTTCCCGTGTGGCTTGGACGGCGGCGCTGCTCACCGGATCTCCCCGATTGCTTCTCGATGTTCTTGTCGCTGGCGCGATGTCAGTGCTCGGTCTACTTCGTTGACATGCTCAAGTGAAGCATGCAGGATCACAGTGGTCTAGTCCATTGCATGGTGAATGGGGGCAGGTTGGGCGTCCGCTCATTCATCGGACGTCTCGCGAACCACTAGGACCGACCGCGCTTGGTGGCCCGGCGGTGACGCGAACCAGCCAACCGGAGGTCAGCTTTGACGACGCAGGTCGCACCGCCCCCAGGCCAGTTGATGGCGGCCGAGATCGCTGAGCAGCCCGCCGTGCTGGCCGGGCTGCTGTCCGAAGGGGCCGCCGGGATTGCGGCGTTAGGAACACGGATCGCGGCGTTCGGGCCGCGGTTCGTCCTGATCGCCGCCCGCGGGACCAGCGATCACGCCGCGCTGTATGCGAAGTACCTCGTCGAGGTGCGGTTGCAGTTGCCGGCCGGCCTGGTGTCGCCCTCGACGCTGACCCTGTATGGCTCCCGGCCGGACCTGTCCAACGTGCTGTTCCTCGCAATCAGCCAGTCCGGTGGTTCGCCGGACCTGGTCGGATCGGTGGAAGCCGCGCGCTCCTGCGGCGCCATGACGGTGGCTGTCACCAACAACCTGTCGTCGGCCCTGGTAGCGGCAGCCGCGCACCACGTTGACATCCGGGCCGGCCGCGAACTGGCCGTCGCCGCTACCAAGACCTATACCGCCGAATTGTTGGCGTTGTACCTGCTGCTGTGCGGAGGTGACGCGGCCGCGGTGCCCGAGGCGGCCGACCGCACGCTTGCCGGTGCGCCGCTTGCATACGCGGCGGCCGAACGCTATCGCTCGGTTCAGCGGCTGGTCACGATCGCGCGCGGATTCTCCTATCCAACCGCGCGCGAGGCGGCGCTGAAGGTGATGGAAACCTCCTACCTGTCGGCGCAGGCGTTCTCCGGTGCTGATCTATTGCACGGCCCGTTCGCGATGATCGGTCCGGAACTGCCGGTGATCGCGATAGTCACGCCCGGGGTCGGGGGCGCGGCGATGCGACAGGTGCTGGCACGGTTGGAAGCCGCCGATGCCGACATCCTCCGCGTCGGCGCCGAGTCCGGCGGCCTGCCGGTGGCGTCGGCCGGCGTCGCCGAGGAACTGCATCCGATACTGGAAATCCTGCCGCTGCAGCAACTGGCCTGGCGGCTGGCGTTGGACCGCGGTGGCGATCCGGACCGACCGCGCGGATTGTCGAAGGTGACCCAGACATGGTGATGGAGAGAATGGATACCGGGCCGAATACCGATGCCCCGCGGCTCGACCTGCTCGACACCGAAGCGGTCGTCGAACTGTTGTTGTGCGCCGAGGAGCGTGTCGTGCCGGCGGTACGCGCGAGTGCCACGACGATCGCCGAGGGCGCCGTGCTGCTCGGCGACTGCATCCGCGACGGTGGCCGAGTGGTGCTGATCGGGGCGGGTACGTCCGGGCGGCTCGCTGTCTGTGAGGCGGCGGAGCTTCCCGGAACCTTCGGCCTGGCGCCCCAGCGGTGCGTCGGGATCATGGCGGGCGGTGACCACAGCCTGGCGGGAACTGACTACGACGAGGACGACGTGGAGGCCGGCGCCCGTGCGGTGGCCGCCGAGGGCCTGAGCGCCGGGGATGTGGTCGTGGCGGTCGCGGCGAGCGGCCGCACGCCCTACGCCGTGGCCGCCGCCGAGACCGCTCGCGCGGCCGGTGCGACGGTGATCGCGGTCGTTGCCGCCGCAGGGTCACCGCTGGCCGCGCTGGCCAACGTCGCCATCGAGGTGCCGACGGGTGAGGAGGTGCTGCGCGGCTCGACCCGGCTCACCGCCGGCACCGCGCAGAAGATCGTGCTGAACGCGTTGACGACCAGCGCCATGGCGCGGGCGGGCCGGGTGCACGGCGACCTGATGATCGACGTGGTTGCCGCCAACGCGAAGTTGCGCAAGCGCTCGGTCGCGATCGTCGCCGAGATCGCAGGCTGCCCGGCTGAGGCCGCGTACGAGGCGTTGACGGCCTGCGCGTGGAACGGGCGCGCTGCCGTCCTGCAGCTGGTGGCAGGCCTTAGCCCGGCGCTTGCCACCGAAAGCGCCGCCGCGCACCACTCGCTGCGAGAGGCGCTTGTCGCGCTTGAGGGCTGACCTCGGCCCAGTCCCCGACCCAGCTGCTTCGACCCTGGCTGGGGGTGTTGTTTCGGGCGCCGGGCGCCGGCGACGGCGCAGCGTTGGCTAGCGTGTGGCTGCGTGCAAACCGATCCGCTGGCCCCGCTGCTGGAAATGCCCGGCATCGCCGACTCCGTGGCCGTGAGCAGGCAGGCGGTCGACAAGCTGCTCGGGCACCGCGTGCTGCGCCGGCGTTCGGCCGACGTCTCGGCGGAGTCGCTGCTGCGCGGAGCGTGGGCTTCGGCAGCGCTGGCCGGTTCGGCGGCCAGCCTGGAGGAGGTGCGCAACGGGCAGGCCGACGACCCGATCGTGCAAGGGGCGTTGCGGGTCTCCACCGAGCTGGCCCTGCTGTCCGGGCCCTGGACGAGCGCGCAACGGCAGGTGCTGGCCCGGCTGCACGCGCTGGCAGCGACCGACCTGCTGCCGGCTGAGAAGCTCGGCCGTCCCCGTCCGGACCGGGAGGTGGCGCACCGGCTCGACACCCTGGCCGAGGTGCTGGCGCAGACCAAGGCGCCGGCTGTGGTGATCGCGGCGATCGTGCAGGGCGAGGTGCTGAGCCTGGACGCCTTCGCGCCGGCCTCGTCGGTGGTGGCTCGCGCGGCGGCCCGGCTGACGTTGATCGAGCGCGGGCTGGATCCCAAGTCGCTGGTCGCGCTGGAAGTCGGGCACCTGGAGCTGGCCGAGCAGGAGCAGGCAGCGCTGGCCGGCTACCGCGGCGGTGAGCCGGCCGGGGTGGTGGGCTGGATCGAGCACTGCAGCCGGGCGATCCAGCTCGGCGCCCGGGAGTCGCTGGCCATCTGCGAGGCGATCCAGCGTGGTTGAGCCGGTCGAACCCGGTGTGATCGCCGCCGGCCGGCCGTTGCTGCGCAGGTACCGCCGAGGCACGAGCACATCCTGGCTGCAGGCCTGCCGGGTGGTCTCGGCTGACCCGGAGGGCGTGCTGGGCTGGCTTCCGGTGGGCGCCGGCTTCGGCTACCGGCAGCGGCCCGACGGATCGCCGGTGCGCGCCGCCCCGATCGCCGACTTCGGCGCCGCTGAGCTGCGGACCGGCGGCTGGCAGGGACGCTCGGCGCTGATCTTGATGCCGGCCGGCCGCGCGCACTCGGTGTGGTGGTTCTTCGACGGCGCGGACTTCAGCGGCTGGTACGTCAACCTCGAGGCGCGCTCGCGGTTCTGGCTGCACGACGGGTTGTTCGGGGTCGACGTGCAGGACCACGAGCTGGACATCACGGTCGCCCCGGACCGGAGCTGGCAGTGGAAGGACGAGGCTGAGCTGGTCGCCGTCACCGGCCTGCCCGGCTACTGGGACTCGCGCGGCAGTGACGAGATCCGCGCCGAAGGCCGGCGGGTGATCGCCGACATCGAAGCCGCCCGCTTTCCCTTCGACGGCGCGTGGTGCGATTTCCGTCCCGAGCCGTCCTGGCCGGCGCCGCGACTGCCCGAGCCGCTGCCGGACTTCCGGTGGCCGAGCTGACTGCTCAGAGGCCCGCCGCCGTGGCCTTGGGCTGGATGGGCTGGGCTGGATGGGCTGTGGTGACATGGCGAGGGCGCCGTGCTGAGCACGGCGCCCTCTGCGGTCAATCAGGTTACCAAGCGTGCACCTGGACTCAGGCGCGAGCCGATCACGGTCCGCGTCGACAGCCCTTAGCGTGGCTTAGTCGCCCGCGTGGGTACCCGGTTGCCCACTGGCGGAATCCACGACTGGTGGGGGCGGACCGCCATAGCCACTCAAGGACTCCGTAAGAGCATTCCTACTCCAGAAACCCCTTACATTGCAAGGAATCCGCTGACATCGGCGCCGTGTCAGCCGCGCTGGGACTTGCGCGCGTGCCCATACCACAACAATGCCGCCAGGCCGGCCGCGCTCGCGGCCATCACGGCGCTGGTAGCCGGCTGCGGCGCCTTGAGGCCGGAGAGCCGCTCGCGCAGCGGCACCGCGTTGGTGAAGGCCAGCGCCGGCCAGTGGTTGTCGGCTGCCACTCTGCGTAGCGCCTTGTCCGGGTTCACCACGTAGGGATGACCGACCGCCTCCAGCATCGGGACATCGGTGATCGAGTCGGAGTAGGCGTAGCTGTCGGCCAGGTCATAGCCTCGCTCGGCGGCCAGCTCACGCAGCCCGTCGGCCTTGTTCGGGCCGTAGGCGTAGTACTCGATCTCGCCGGTGTAGCGGCCCTCGTGGACCACCATCCGGGTCGCGATGACGTGATCGGCGCCGACCATCTCGCCGATCGGGCGCACCACCTCGTCGCCGGAGGAGGAGATGATCACCACGTCACGGCCGGCCGCCTTGTGCTCGAGGATCAGCTCGACGGCCTCGTTGTAGACCAGCGGGTCGATGATCTCGTGCAGCGTCTCGTTGACGATGTCGCGGATCTGCTGGACGTCCCAGCCGGTGCACATGGCCGTCAGGTACTTGCGCATCCGGTCCATCTGGTCCTCGTCAGCGCCGGACAGGGCGAAGACGAACTGGGCGAAGGCGCTGCGCAGAACCGCTCGGCGGTTGATCAGCCCGCCCTGGTAGAAGGACCTGCCGAACGCCAGCGTGCTGGACTTGGCGATGATCGTCTTGTCCAGATCGAAGAACGCCGCTGAGCTAGCCATCCCGCGAGGATAACCAGGACGGGCCCGCGCGGCGCGCTGCCGGTCCGCTCGGGCACCCGGTCGCTGTCCACAGCCGGAGGCGGCGTCCACATCTTTGACCGGGTGACCGCTGGCGTCAGCGCCCGAGGCCAGGGTGGTGGTCATGACAGCGCAACCGATCATCGGCGTGCTCGCCGGCTGCGGCGGAGCGGGCGCCAGTGTGTTCGCAGCCGTGCTCGCCGGCTGCGCGGCGGCCCAGTCCGGCCAGGCCTTCCTGATCGACTGCGACCCGGTCGGCGGCGGTGTCGACGTGCTGCTGGGCTGCGAGCGCGCGGCCGGCTCCCGGTGGAGCCAGGTTCGGCTGCGCGGCGGCCGGCTGGACCCGGCGGTGCTGCGCGACTGCCTGCCCAGCTGGCACCAGGTGTCAGTGCTCGCTGTTGACGCCCCGGCCGCGCTGGACCCGGCCGCGCTGGGTCCGATCACCGCCGCGGCGGCCGTGGCCGGCCCGGTCGTCCTCGACATCGCCAGGTGGCCCTCGCCGATCCGGGCGGCGGCGTTGAGCTGCTGCGATCTGACGATCCTGATCACACCGGCCCAGGTGCGTGCGGTCACCGCCGCCGCAGCCATCGCCGCGGACCTGGAGCGCGAGCGGACCGCGCTGGTGATCCGGGGGTCCGCGCCCACGCTGCCGGCTGGCCGGATCGGCGAGTTGCTCGGACTGCCGGTGCTCGGAGAGCTTGGGCACGATCGGGCCAGCCGGCAGCCAGGAGGGCTGAACCCGCGTCGGATCAGGCGGAGCGCCAGGCGGGTGGCCGAGGCGGTGCTGAGCCAGGCAGCCGTGGTCGCCGGGCCGGCTTCGGAGGCGGCATTCGATCCGCCAGCCGCCGGGGCGGCTGAGACGGTGGCCGCGACATGAGCGGCGACCTGGTCGACCGGGTGCGGCAGCGGTTGGCAGCCGGCGCCGGCCCGCGTGATCTCGGCGAGCTGGTCGGACAGGAATCGGCGCTGCTG